>RGBY01000139.1 GCA_009919445.1 Planctomycetia bacterium | reverse complement strand
GGGTAGGCATTCACCCTCCGGCACGGACCGAGGAAGCCCCCGGTGGAAACCGGGGGATCGCGGATCTACTGACGCAGCTCCTACCTGCGTGCGTAGTGTCAGCATTGCCCCCCTGTCCGCTCGCTCCCGTTCGCGGCTTTCCGGGTAGGCATTCACCCTCCGGCACGGACCGAGGAAGCCCCCGGTGGAAACCGGGGGATAGAGGCTGGAACGACGCAGCGATCGCGTGGCTGACGTGGCGTTTTCGGTGCCCGCGTTCCCAGAAAAAATCAGTCTTCTGAGCCAGAGCGTGTGACCGCCCAGAGGCCACGGACGACGGCGGGGAAGAGAAAAAATGCTCGTGCGAAGGCGTACATGGGAGTCCCTCCTTGGAAAGCGTGCAGTCTAGCAAGGTTTCTGATTTTTGCCCTCCCCTCCTGAATCCTCTGGCATACACTTGATTGAAACAGGCGTTTGAATAGAGTTTTTCCATGTCTTCAGCCCGAACTTCCCATCCGACTGCCGCCTCGTCGGCGGCAACCGACGATCCGCGAGAGCGGATTCTGTCTGCGGCTGGGCAAGAGTTTGCAGAGAAGGGCTATGAGGCGGCCACGATCCGTGACATCTGTACCGCTGCGGGCGTGAATGTCGCAGCAGTCAACTACTACTTCGGCGACAAAAGGCGGCTCTACAATGAGAGCGTCACGCATGCACACCAGCAGCGAGTGCGGCAGGTGCCACTGCCGAAATGGCCGCCGGGAACACCGCCTGAGCAGAAGCTTCGCGACTTCGTTGGCAACATGCTCCAGCGGATGCTCGGCTTTGATCAGCCACCCTGGCAGGTGCGGTTGATGCTCCGAGAAATCCTCCACCCCACGGATGCATGCCGGGAGTTGGTGGAGGACTACATCCGGCCGCACTTCACTGTTCTCGTGTCGATTCTTGATGAACTTACCGCTGGCAGCCTGTCCAAAGCGGAACTCCGTCGAGTTGGCCTCAGCGTTGTTGGGCAGTGTTTTCTCTACCGGGCTGCCGGTGATGTGGTGAACATGCTCATTCCTGGTCCTGAGATCAATCGACTCCATACAACTGATCAGTTGGCTGATCACGTCACATCCTTTTGCCTCGCTGCCCTCGGGCGAGGAACGCCTCTCACCGATCGCAACTCTCGTCTATCTTCCCATCGGGTATCTCCTTCGGGACAGGCTTAAGCCCATTCTGGATTTCCACTCTCTATGAATATCCTGCGTAGCATCATTAGCTGGGTCATGCCGCTGCTCATTCTTGGTGGCGGTGTGGCTGTTTTCATGGCCTTGGGAAGCCAGCCGCCCCCGCCGCGTCGCGAAGCCGATGCCGTGCCGACTGCGATTGTGCGAGCTATGCCGGCCGTCCGTGAAGCGGGCATCATCGATATCGACTTTGATGGGGTAGTGGTCCCGTTGCGCGAGGTGACGCTGTCGGCTGAGGTTGGTGGCAGAGTTGTGCACAAGGCGGCCGCCTGCCGAGGCGGTCAGTTTGTCGAGGCGGGCACGCTGCTGCTGGAGGTCGACCCGCGTGACTATGAACTTGAGGTGCGGCGGTTAGAGCAAGAACTGAAGCAGGCAGTGCTGACCATTGAAGAGATCGACGAAGAGATCAAGCAGAATGCCCAGTCGGTTGAGTTGGCAAAGCGTCAGGTAGAACTGGCGCACCGCGAGGTTGTTCGACTCGACGGCCTCAAGTCGGGTCGCGAGGGTGGCATAAGGGGTGTGGTAGTCGAGGCAGATGTCGAACGCGCTCTTCGCGACGAACTTTCAGCAGACAGCAATCTGAACACGCTCCAGGGGCAGACCCGTGTGCTTGCCAAACGGCGGATTCGACTGACAGAGGCCCAGACCCTAACTGCCACCATGCTCGAGCGAGCCCGGCTTGATCTTGAACGAACCAAGGTTACCGCCCCAGTCAGTGGCATGGTGGTGGCCGAAATGGTCGAGCAAGACTCATTTGTCTCCAAGGGAACCCCCTTGGTGACGATCGAAGACACCAGTGCTGCTGAAATTCGGGTCAGCCTACAGATGGACGAGGTCTCGCGAATCTGGAGTGATAGTAGACGGGTTATGAACGGATCTCCCTATGGTTTTCCGAGTACGCCCGCCACGGTGATCTACCAGATCGGTGAGCGTCGCTATCGTTGGCATGGAGTCCTCAAGCGACAGGAGGGGAAGGGCATTGACGAACGGACGCGAACGCTTCCCTGTCGGGTGCTGGTGAGCGACCCAACCAAGGTGGAGGCACTTGATCGTTACGGTGCCGCCCTGCCTGATCTTCCTGCAGGGACGCCGTTGTCGTTGCTGCGGGGGATGTTTGTTGATGTGAGTGTGAGTGTGAAAACCGATCTTTCGTTGGTTTCGACACCCTGTGAAGCCCTGCGGCCCAACGGCGATGTCTGGGTTGTCCGCAACAATGCCCTCTCGATTCTGCGGCCACCCCTGGTTCACGTTGCGGCAGGGCGAGCTGTGTTTGAGTCAACGCGAGATGGCCTGCAGCCGGATGATCGGGTCATCATTAGCCAGCTTTCCAATGTTCGTGAAGGTATGGCCGTTGCCGAAGTAGCCAGTGAGCGGTCGCCGGTGAAGACGGCCCAGGCTCCCGAGGCGGCGGCATCGCCGGATGTTACCCCCCCCCAGCCGCGTGAGTAGTTCCAGTCATGCGTAGTGTTATCTCCTGGACGGTGCGGAACATGCCAGCCATGAACACGCTGGTGGCCGCGATCCTTATTGTTGGCGCGATGAGTTTTGCCACCATGCGTCGGGAGGTGTTTCCAGAGTTTGATCTGGAAATCATTCTCGTGTCGGTGCCGTACCCAGGGGCCACTCCGGAGGAGGTCGAAGAAGGGATTTGCCAGAAGATCGAGGAGGCCTGCCGCAGTGTCACCGGGATTAAAAAACTGACCAGCGTGGCTCAGGAGGGGTCTGGTTTTTGTGTCTTTGAGCTCAATTCAAACATCAAGAATGTGCAAAAAGTGCTCAGTGAAATCCGCTCTGAAGTTGAGCGGATACCGAGCCTGCCTGAATTGGCTGAAGATCCCAAAGTTGAGCAGGTGACCCTCCGGAACCCAGCGATCAAGGTTGGGGTGCTCGCACCCAGAATCCCTGGTGAGGTTGCCGAGGCTGATCTTCGGGATGTGGCAGAGGCAATCCGTGATGATCTGCTGGCCTTGCCGGCGGTATCGGCCGCGAATCTTCAGGGGGCTCGCGACTATGAGATCGACATTGAGATCTCCGAGCGAACCCTCCGCAAATACGGCCTCTCGCTGCAGCAGGTTGCCAATATCGTCCGCCGTGAGAACCTTGAACTGCCCGGGGGCATGATTCGTGGTGAGAGCGGCGAAATTTTGCTGCGGGGCAAAAATAAACGCTATGTAGGCGAGGAAATTGCCAAGTTGCCGCTGGTCACGCTTCCCGACGGGTTGGTTCTCACGGTAGGTGACTTGGGTACGGTCCGAGACGACTTTGCTGACGTCGCGGCGACCAACCGGATCAACGGTCGGCAGGGAATGGTGATTTCGATCGATCGCAGTTCGGGGGAGGACTTGCTGGCAATGTCGGCAGCCGTGAAGGACTACGCCGCGACGGCCAAGTTGCCTTCAGGCTACGAACTCATTACCTGGGCCGATCAGTCGGTCGACGTCCGTGACCGACTTGAAATGCTCATTAGTGCCGGCACCCAGGGCCTGCTGATTGTCTTTGTCATCCTGTCCCTGTTTCTTGACCTCAAGATTGCCTTCTGGGTTGCTCTCGGTATTCCCTTCTGCATGCTGGGGACTGGGGGACTGATGTTTGTCACGGACCAGACACTGAACATGCTTTCGATGTTCGCCTTCCTGATGGCGATTGGCATTGTGGTGGACGATGCCATTGTCGTGAGTGATAACATTGAGCGACACCGGCGGATGGGAAAGAAGCCGGTTACGGCAGCCATTGACGGCACCACCGAGGTGACGCCGAGTGTGATCTCCAGCGTAATGACGACGGTGATCACCTTCCTGCCACTCTGCTTTGTCTCTGGTGTCATGGGCAAGTTCATTGCGGTCATGCCCTTTGCCTTCATTACTGCGCTGTTGATGTCCTTGTTTGAATCACTGCTGGTGCTCCCTGGACATCTGTCACATGAAAAGGGGCTCATTTTTACGCTGTTAGGCTGGCTGCTCTACCCACTCAAGCTGTTCCTGCCGTTGCTTGCCTGGTTGCAGCGGGCCTGTGATCGTGGCCTGAGTTGGTTTATTCGGGTCTGTTACCGGCCGCTGCTCGATCTTGCTCTGGCCAATCGGCTGAGTGCCCTGGCCGTCGCAGTAAGTGTGCTGATGCTGGCAGTAGCCACTGTCCGTAGTGGCGTGACGCCGTTTTCCCTGTTTCCAAAAATTGACGCCAACCGGCTGCTGGCCAAGATCACCTTTCCAGATGGAACGCCAGTGAGCGTGACCGATGCGGCTACCCGTCGAATTGAAGAGGCAGCCTTTGCTACCAGTGCAAACCTCTCCGAGCCTGGAGAGCCAATGGTTCGGCTGGTGCATCGATCGATCGGACAGGTTGCCGCACAGGGTGAAGTCGGCCCCGATGCCCGTGTCAGTGGCAGCCATGTTGGGGCTGTGGCGATCGAACTCGTGGATGGTGAAAGCCGCGCGGTGACCAGCGAGCGGTTCATCAGCGACTGGCGGCAGGCAGCCGGTGAGTTTCCGGGCGTAGAAAGTCTGATTTTCGGCACTGAAAATATCGGTCCGGGTGGCAAGGCGGTCGAGTTCAAACTGTTGGCACGCAACACTCCAGAGTCGATTCGCCAACTCGAGGCAGCCGTGGAGCGGTGCAAGGAATGGCTGGCCCAGTATCCCGGGGTGATTGACATCGACGATGACTCACGTCCGGGCAAGTGGGAGTATCAAATTCGTGTTCAGCCTGAGGCTGAAGCAATGGGGGTGTCTTTGGCTGATCTGGCTGGCACGGTGCGGGCGAGTTACTACGGCGAAGAGGTGATGCGACTGCAGCGAGGGCGGCATGAGGTCAAGCTGATGGTTCGCTATCCGCAGGAGGAACGCCGCAGCGTGGCAACGCTCGACGACATTCGTGTGACCAGTCCGGATGGAGTCAAACGTCCCCTCGATGAACTGGCCGAGATCGAGGTGCGCCGTGGTTACTCAGAGATCAATCGGCTGAGCCAGCGGCGGTCAATCACGGTGGTGGCTGACATCGATGTGGCCAAGAGCAATCTCACCAGTGGTCAGATTACCGGTGACATGGCGAAGCGGCTGATGCCCGATCTGCTGGCAGAATATCCAGAGGTGAAGGTCCGCTGGGAGGGCGAGCAGGAGCAGACCCGGGAGAGCCTGCAGAGTCTGGGGGTTGGGTTTGTGGTCGCCCTCTTTGCCATGTTCGTGCTCCTGACGATGGAATTCAAGTCGTACTTTCAGCCACTTTTGATCATTGCCATCATTCCCTTTGGCTGTGCCGGTGCCGTCTTTGGCCATGCGGCCATGGGCATGCCGCTGACCATTTTCAGCATGTTTGGCTTGGTTGCTCTCGCCGGTGTGGTGGTGAATGACTCGATTGTGCTGATTGACTTCATCAACCATCGTGTTCGGGCCGGCATGCCGCTGTACGACGCCCTACGAGAGGCGGGGCAGTTGCGGTTTCGCCCGGTCTTCCTTACCAGCGTCACCACCATCGGTGGGCTTTTCCCATTGATGACCGAGACAAGTTTTCAGGCCCAGTTCCTCGTGCCAATGGCCACGTCGCTGGTCTTTGGTTTGGCAGCGACGACTTTGATCGTGCTGGTTCTTGTGCCCGTGATGTACTCCTTCTTCGGCACCTCTGCCCGCTTGACGCTGGATGAGGAAGAAGGCTGGGAGGAGATTCCTGAAGATGCTCCACAGGAAGTGGATATGGCTCAGAGTGTTTCAACAGCCATGCCTGTTGGCTGAACAACTTCATGTCGCAGTCCAGCCGTATGAGAGCGAAAAAAGGCCTAGCGGTTGAACAGGAAGTGGCAGATGTCGCCATCTTGCATCACGTACTCTTTGCCCTCGACACGCAACTTGCCAGCAGCCCGGATTTCCTTTTCGCTGGTGAACGCTTCGAGATCTTCGCTGCCTGAGGGGCGGTTGCCCCAACTGGTACGGTCCAGGCCCGGACCTCTTTTTCTCCTGCGGTGAAGAAACTCTGCAGGCCCAGCGTCTTATAGGCAGCTCGGGCTAGAACAGCGAGGGCCGGCTCGGTGAGGCCCACATCGGCCAGCATTTCGGCCCGGTCGGCATCATCAAGTTCAGCAAGTTCCGCCTCGAGCTTGGCACAGACGACCACCACGTCGGCTCCGGCGGCTCCAGCAGCCTGGCGAACCTGCTCCACCAGTGGGCCAGTGCCAGCTAGATCTGTCTCGTCGACATTGGCGACGTAGAGAATCGGTTTGGCGGAAAGCAAACCGAGTTCCTTGATCGATTTGTGCTCAGCCGGGGTCAGTTCCAGTGTTCGGATTGGCTTTTCAGCAGTGAGATGGGCCTGGCATTTCTTGAGCACCTCAACCTTGGCCTTGGCCTCCTTGTCGGGCCCGCGAGCGTTACGTTCGGCCTTGGGCAGCAGGTTCTCTAAATGCTGCAGGTCAGCGAGAAGCAGTTCAAGTTCGATCGTTTCCATGTCGGCGACAGGGTCGACTGCGCCCGCAACATGGATCACGTCGGGGTCATCGAAGCAGCGGACAACCTGCAAGATGGCATCAACCTCACGAATGTGAGCCAGAAACTTGTTGCCGAGGCCCTGGCCTTCACTGGCCCCCTTCACAATGCCGGCAATGTCGACAAGTTTGAGGGCTGCGGGAATCACCTTCTGTGGTGGAATCAATGCCGTGATTCTGTCGAGACGGCCG
>RGBY01000138.1 GCA_009919445.1 Planctomycetia bacterium | reverse complement strand
CCGCACGCTGTCGGGTAGCTGCTGGCCAGTCTGCTCAAGCAAGAGCGGCTTATGGTCAAACAGGTCAAGCTGCGATGGGCCACCTGACTGGAACAGGTAGATCACTCGCTTGGCCTTGGGAGCATGATGAAGCGTCTTGAGGACCCCCGGGGTGCTGGCCGCCTGACCGGTGCTACCAAGTATCTCAGCCAGAGCCAGACCGCCCAGGCCCATTCCAAAGCTGCCGAGCCACTGCCGGCGGCTCAGAGTCGTCGTGACCGGTTGCGGTGTTGTCTGTTGCTGCGTCATTGCTTCACCACACTTTCGTCATGGGCTAGCAGTCCGGAGAAGACTGCTGCCAGGGCAGCCGTTTCGATGTCTGGCAACTGGTCGTTTTGAGGCTGGTGGCCGACCGCCACGAGCTTTGCGGCCTCGTCAGGATGTTCGCGGTACCAATTCTGCTGGTCAGTAAGCATCCGCCCCAGAATCTCTTGTTCTTCTTTGTCAGGCTGGCGACTGGTCAGCCGATAAAACCCTTCGGTCACGGCAGCAGTCGAATCACCGGCATGCTCGACCAGCAGGGTTTCAGCCAGCACCCGGGCCGCCTCCACAAACTGCGGGCCGTTAAACAGCACGAAGGCATGCAGAGGCGTGTTGGTCGTGTCCCGCTTGGCAACACAGACGACGCGGTTGGGCATATCGAAGGACTCTAGTACTGGTGCCGGTCCGCTCCGCCGCCAGTAGGTGTAGAGGCTGCGGCGGTAGACCGCATCGCCACTGCCTGCCTTTTCTGGTTTGAACGAGTCGGCAAGGTCATAGGGCTTCACCGGCGGGCCGCCTTGCTTTTCAACGAGCAAACCACAGGCAGCCAGCAGGCCGTCGCGGATCATCTCGGCCGGTAGCCGGTGCCGTGGCCCGCGGGCCAGCCAGTTGTTGAGTGGGTCGTCGGCCATGGTCTTGGCATCGGCAAGGCTCTGCTGCCGATAGACCTGCGAGGTCATGATGAACGTGAGCAAGGCTTTTACGTCCCAGTCCAGCCCACCCTCAGCCACGGGATGGGAAAACTTCCAGGCCAGCAGGTCGAGCAGTTCCGGATATTCCGGGGGCGTTGCCTGACTGCCAAGGTCCTCAGCGGTCTGGACCAGCCCGTGGCCGAAGAGTGACTGCCAGATGCGGTTGACGGTAACACGGGCCAGTAGCGGATGGTCAGGATCGATCAGCCAGCGGGCCAGGCCGAGTCGGTTGCGGGGCTGATCGGGAGGAAAGGGGGGCAGCACTGCCGGTGTTGCCGGGCCGACCGGCTCGCCCCGTTTGTCATAGTCGCCCCGGTTGAGCACATAGGCCTGCTTCGGCTCGGCCAGTTCTCGCATCACCATGATCTCTGGCGGCTTTTCAGCGAGGTCATCCCTGGCCCGCCGGGCATCTTTCAGGGCCTGCCGTTTATCGGCAGCATCGTCGTCAAGGGCGGCGGCGAAGAAGCTGGCAATCGCCTCGGCATTGCTGGCGGCTGCTAGTGTCTCAGCGAGCGTGCCTGGGGCAAAACAGTCGCGGACCTCTGGCGGTGACAACGCCCGATCAAAGACGCGGAAGTCATCAACCAGGCCGTCCGTCAGGCCATGGTCTCGCATCCGTTCACCGATCGAAATTGTGTCGCCACCTCCACCAGTGATCTCGCGGGTCAGATTATCCCGCACGATGTCGATGGCGGCCGGGTGGCCATTGAGAAAGATCTTCAGCCCAGCAGCACGGCTAGAGCCGTCACTGCTAACGGCGACATGCACCCACTCGCCAGTTGGCAACGGCTCGGTCATCCGCACACTGGCGGCATCGCCAGGCCAGAAGTGAATCAGGGACCAGCGAAGATGGCCCTCGTCGACAAGCAGTTCATAGCCACGGCTGGCGGCATCAGTCCAGGCCTTCGAGCGATGAAAAACGACGGCACGTTCGTAGCGAGTCGGCACTTGGAGCCAGAGCGACACACTGAACGGCTCGCTGCGGCGAAAGTTGCCCACCGGGGTTTTAACCGGATGGTCACCGGTGAGTTTGACTGCCTGGCCGCTACGGCCCGCGACGAGCACGTTGTCACCGGGCGAACTGGCAGCATGGTCGGCTGGCTTCTCTTCTTTATCCTGCTCCTTTTCGTTCTTTTTTGATTCACTGGCTTCCTCGCCATTGACTGGCTTTGCCGTGCTATCCGCCGGTGGTGGGTCGAGCAGGCTGGCAAATTTGCCATCCTTGCGGCGTTGGTCGAAGGCATATCGCACCAGTTCACCAGGTAGCCGTGCCTCGATAGCCGCGGCGAGTGCATCGGGTCCTGCTGCCTTGCCTGCCAACCATGCCTGCACTTTTGCTCGAGCTGCAGTCTCAGCGGTTGCCAATTCTGTAGCTGCCTCTCCAACGGCCTCCTCAGCTGCTGCCAACCGCTTCTGCATTGGCTTGTCCAGTAGCCGTAGCTTGGGAGTTGGTGTGGCCGGGGTAAAGAAAGAGTAAAGGCCCGCCTCGTCAACATCATCGAAGAAGGCGAAGAGCGAATAAAACTCTTGCTGGGCCAGTGGATCGAACTTGTGATCGTGACAGCGGCAGCACTCGAGGGTGAGGCCGAGGAAGGCGGTGCCGAAGGTGGTCACCCGGTCATTGATGTAGGCAACACGGTATTCCTCTTCGACTGAGCCCCCCTCAACTTCTTGCTGATGCAGCCGATTGAACGCAGTGGCCAGAATCTGTTCATCAGTGGCATCGGGCAGCAGGTCACCGGCCAGCTGCCAGAGGGTGAAATCGTCCCAGGGAAGGTTGTCGTTGAAGGCATCGATCACCCAGTCCCGCCAGGGCCACATCGTCGGCCGTGGCCGGTCCACCTGAAAGCCGTAGCTGTCGGAATAGCGGGCCAGGTCCATCCAGTCAGCCGCCATCCGCTCGCCATAGCGGGGGCTGGCCAGCAGCCGTTCGAGCAACTGTTCATAGGCGTCGGCAGACGGATCAGCAGTAAACGACTCAACCTCGGCTGGGGTTGGGGGCGGGCCAGGTTCAGGTTTAGCCGGTGGGATGAAGGCCCAGTGGGGCTCGTATGCTGCCCCCTCTGCAATCCAGCGAGTGAGCAGGCCTACCTGCTCAGCTGAGAGCCGACCGATCTTGGCCCACGGGGGTGGCATGACCGAATCGGGATCGTCTGAAACAATTCGGGCAATTAGTTCACTTTCGTCAACCGCCTGTGGCACAATCGCCCGCATGCCGCTTTCAAGTTCGGCAGTGGCTGCCGCCGGCTGATCAAGTCGTAGCCCCGCCTCGCGGTTGCCACTGTCAGGGCCATGGCAGGCGAAACAATTTTCTGACAGGATCGGTCGGATGTGTTCGTTGAAGGAGAGTTTCGCTGGTTGCGGGAACGCCGGAGAGCCCGGGGTGTGGGCCAAAGCCAGGGGCGCTGCAACAACAATGCCCAGGCCTGCACTCCAGCACGCCAGACCACAAATTCTGCGGGTGCGGAGCAGTGAAGAATCCATGGAGCGATACCTCTAGGGAGCCGGTGGAAGGCCTCGCTCACGCAAGACCTCGTCTGGTTCCCCGCTTCGCCGGTTTCACGGGTCTCAGACCCTGAAACCGCGGACCTCGCATGGTCGATCGGCGGGTGCAAAAACACATTCAATTTCGCGTGAATATACTCTGCACCAAGATCATACCCTGTTGCAACCACCCGCCAAAGCGATCGGCGAGTGGTGATTTTCGTGAACTATCCACTGCCTGCGAGCAGCAATTCGGCAACTCAATTTTTGATACGCTGCAGCCATGAGGAAGGCTGCGACAGTAACGGATTCGGGGTTGTCACCACTGGAGATTTGGGGCCGATCTGTCTGCGTATTCGTCCTCGTGGCAATCACGTGTGGTGGCACGCTGGCGGTCTCAGCGGAGCCACCTGCCCCGGTGGATCGGAACTTTTCGGCCTGGGATTCTAATCGTGACGGAGTACTCACTCGTGACGAGGTGCCGCCGGGCCCACGGCGGCTCTTCGACCGGATCGACAGCAACGGCGATGGCCAAGTCACGCTTGCAGAGCATCGAGCCGGAGGACGTCAGTCACCACCGCCCCAAACCAAGAAGCCACCGGAACGGCAGGGACCGTCATCGACCGGTCTCATTCACCACGCCATCCGCCAGGCCTGGCCGCAGGAGCCGCAGGGAGTCCAGCGGCCATACACCATCAAACTTCCTGACCAAACAGTTGATCGTTGGCCGATTGTGATCCTGCTGCATGGCAACGGCGGGGAAGGGGCCAGGATGATCGGAAACTGGCCCGGTCTGCTCCCAGGTTGGCTCGTGGTCGCGCCACAGGGATATGAACGCAGCTGGAACATCTCGACTGAGCGGTCAAAGGCGCCCGACGTGACCTTTATCAAACAGGTGCTTGCAGATGTTGGTCGTCGCTATCCTCAAGCTGATGGGTCAAGGGTCTCACTCATCGGGTCTTCCAATGGTGCTGGCATGGTCTTTCGCTTGTTAATCGAACTTGATGAAACAGTTACGGTTCGTCATGCCGTCACCCTTGTCTCCTCGATGACAACGGGGCAATACCACAACGGTCAGTTCTGGAAGCGGGCGAATGAAGCCACGGCTGTCTATGACATGCCGGTCGTGCCGGTAGGGAAGCGACGAATTCTCACCATCCACGGCACAGCTGATACGGTGGTGCCTTATGGCGGTGGCCGTGGCCCTGGCGGGACGCACCTCTCGGCGCAGGCGACAGCCTATGCGTGGGCCGTCCAGCAGGGTTACCAAGGAAGAGCAGTTCCCGATGACGCCGGTCGTGCCTGTGGAGAGGGGCTGATTCGGTATGACTACCCAGCAGCAAAAGTCAGCCACATCAAAGTCGTCGCTGGTCGCCATGGACTTGGGCCAGCCAAAACGGCAGTGGAGGCCATTGTCACCGAGTTTTTGTTGGCCGAGCAACGAGCCCATTGATACGGCATGTTCGCCGGCTTTTGGACAGACTCAGCTAACTCTGCAAGACTGACCGCTGGAAGGGTTGCTGTTCTGTCGGCCAGTTGGTTGAGCAGCACGTGTGTACGGAAAGGATGTGTTCCGATGAAGTGGGTCTTGTCTGGTTTTTGCTTGGTGGTTGGCTTGCTTGTGCTGCCCGTAACAGCCGCAGAGCCGGTACGGATGGGCTGCGGCATCATGACGTTTGATACCGTGCCCGGCTGGGGGCTTGATGCTGCCGGTAAGTCACAGATCGGCCCGACCCACGGCAGTGTCGTCATCGACAGCAAGGGTCACGTCTACACCAGTTCGAATCTGGGCATCTTCGTCTTCACGCCCGACGGCACCCTCGTACGGCGTCATCTCGGCGGCGACTACACCAGCCTGCACGACATGGAGATCCGCACTGAGGACGGCCGTGACTTTCTCTACGGAGCCCGAAATGCCGCTGGCGAGGGCATCAAGATTGAGGCTGAGACCGGGGCGGTCGTCTTCAAACTGGGCATCCCGACCGAGGAAGAGTGCGGTGTCAAAATCAAAAATTGGGCGCCGACCGCCATCACCGTGGCCCCCAACGGCGAGATCTATCTCTCTGACGGCTATTCCAGTAACCGAATCTTTCGCTTCAGCCCTGAGGGAAAGTATCTGTCTCACTTTGGCACGAAGGGGAATGGCCTCAAGGAGTTCAACACCGCCCACGGCATGACCCTCGACACCCGCTACGATCCGCCCCGACTGCTGATCTGTGATCGTAACCATCAGCCCAAGGGCCGGCTGCTGCACTATGACCTTGAGGGCAACTACATCGACGAGGTGATCACCGGGTTGGGCATGCCGACTGCGGTGGCCATTCAGGGTGACTATGTCTCGGTGCCTGACCTCCACGGCCGGCTGGTGATTCTCGACAAGAGCAACACCATCATGGCGGTGCTCGGACATAACCCAGACCCCAAGACCCGCGGCAGCTTCAAGGTGCCGCAAGAGCAGTGGAAAGAGGGCATCTTCAGCGGAACTCACGGCTCGTTCTGGGACGCCGACGGCAATCTCTACGTGCAAGACTGGAACGTTTCGGGCCGGATCATGAAACTGGTGCGGGTCGCCGCTGCCGCCACGTCGCCCTGATCGGCGGTGTTTTCGTGGCATGAAACAGTCTGTTCTGTTGCCTGTCCTCAACCGGCCCTTGCCTGATGCCGCTTACCGTTACCTACGTTCGTCGCCTTGCCGAAATTGTAGATCGGGCGGCGGCGTTTCTAAGTCAGCCTGGCGACCTGTTTACGCCGCAGCATGTCGTGCTGCCGACGGTTGGTGTGCAGGCCTGGCTGGCGGCGGAATTGGCGAGACGACTCGGAGCATCTGCGGCTGAGGGTGGGGATGGCATCGTTGCCGGGGTCGATTTTTCCTATCCAGGTTCCCTCACGCAGCTCGTGATGCCGGTGACGTCAGAGGATGATCTCTGGTCAGTTGACCGACTCACATTTGCCGTACTCGACGCCGTTACGAAGTCACCACGGTGGCAAGGTCTCTGTCGGCGTGCCGGGGGGCCGCTGCTTGCAGCCCGACAGATTGCTGACCGATTCGATCATTACCACTTCAGACGACCTGGCATGATTCTGGCCTGGGAAGCGGGACAGCCTACCCTCGCGCCAACAGCAGAAGATCAAGCGGCTTCCGGACGTCTGCTTGCCGTCGCCGACCGGTGGCAGTTTGAACTGTGGCGTGAGGTTCGTGAGGCGATTGGTCAGCCGAGTCCTCCGGCCCGGGAGCAGGCCGGCACCGGGTTGGCTCCAGAACGGGTTCTGGTGGCAGGGTTGCAGACGGTCTCATTGCATCAGGTTGAACTGTTGTTGCGACTGGCAGAGCAGAAAGCGTCCTCTGGAGAAGCGTGTGACGTCCAGTTGCTGCTTGTGCATCCCTCGCCTCCACTTCGTGAACGCTGGGCAGCCACTGCCCCCGATATCACACCAGGCCGCCTTCCGTTGCGAGGTGA
>RGBY01000137.1 GCA_009919445.1 Planctomycetia bacterium | reverse complement strand
TTGCTCAGGGGCCTGATGGCAGCCTGTCGCTGATCACACCAGATGGCCAGCAGCACGATGAGGTTGCCGCCTTCCGTGGCTTTCCACTTTCGGCTCCTGACGGGCCGGTGTCCTTCATTGGGGCAGACGGTCAGGAACTTCTCTGGATCTCCTCACTGGAGCAGACTCCCGATGGCCTTCGGCAACTCCTGCAGGAGCGGCTGGCCGCCGATGAATTTCTGCCCCGGATCGAGGCAATTGAGTCGGTTTCCCGGGCAGAACCGGGCACCTGGCAGGTCCGCACCGACCGCGGCCGGCAGCAATTTGAGCTGGCTGCGGCCGATGGGGTGGCCTGGCATCCCGACGGGGGCGTCACCATCACCGATCGGGATGGAATCTGCTATGTCATCCCAGCTGTCCGGCTCCTCGACCGCCGCAGCCGCCGCCTTCTGGAACGGCATGGCTAGCACGATTCCCCCCCAAATCTAGCCAATCCGCCCGGTCTACCAGCCGCCCGCGGAAACTGGAGCAGATGCGCCGTTCGTGCCGTCTGCCACCCATTTTTTTCGGGAAAAAAGCCTCAAGTTTTCGAACAATTCGCTTGAAGCCCGCGTCTGGGCAATTAGGCTCGAAGCCAATCAAGGTGTTCCCTTTCTGGAGTCGGACCAATGGCCTCCTCACTGCATTGCTTTTTGCGAACCATTTCTCGTCACCTCACAAACAGCCTGCCTGTCATTGGCAGCATGCTGCTGGGACTGTCACCGGGCCTCGTGGCCACACCCGCCACTGCTGCCTGCTGTGGCCAGCCTGTCGCGGCACCGGTGGCCACCCAGACCTACCGCCTCGACTATCAGACTGTTTACGACGAACAGCAGGTGACTGCGTACCGCACCGTCTACGAAACCGTCTATGACACCCAGACCTACACTGTCCAGAAACCGGTCTGGGAAACGGAAACCCGGGAACGTCGCTACACCGTTCAACGACCAGTCTGGGAAACCCAAAACCGTGAAGAGCGGTACACGGTCATGAAGCCGGTCTACGAAACTCAGGTGCAGGATCGCAGCTACAACGTGGTTCGTGATGTTGTTGAGACGAGCACCCGCGAAGAGCGATACACGGTCATGAAGCCGGTTTATGAAACGACCATGCAGCAACAGGTGACAACTGTTCGCCGGCCGGTCTATGAGACGAGTGAGCGAGAAGAGGCCTACACTGTCTCCGAACCGGTGACCACCATGCAGACCACCTACTCCGTGGGGAGTACGGCTGTGGACACGGTCACGCCAGTTGTCACTCCGGGCATGACCTCGCTGGGCTGGCAACCAGGTGCCTGGACGATCAACCCCTATACCGGTGTCAGTTCCTGGCGGCGGGGCGGCTTTGCCTGGAACACCACCCCGAGCACCGTTGTCAATCAGGTCAACCGGGTCTATCAGCCGACTGTCACGCCAGTGCAGGTTCCACAGACCAGTTACGTGAACCGAGTTGTCACTCGCAAGGTGCCCGTGCAGACCGTCCGCTACGTTGACGAGCAGGTGGTTCAGCAGATTCCGGTGCAGTCGATGAAGATGGTGCCTGAGGTGCAGGTGCGGCAGATTCCAGTACAGACCGTCCGCAAGGTTGTCGAGCGGGTTGAAAACAAGGTGCCTGTGCAGATCTGCAAGTATGTTGCTGAGGAACAGGTCCGCCAGGTTCCTGTTCAGGTGATGAAGTATGTCGCCGAAGAGCGGGTCGAACCGCTTCAGGTGCAGGTCTGCAAGTATGTCACCGAAGAGCGGACTGCTCAGGTGCCGCGTGTTGTTGCCAAGCAGATTCCCTACACCTACACCGTGCGACGTCCGCGGACCGTCGTGACCCGCGTGCCGCTGGATGCCTGCGGCAACCCAATCGCTATCGCTCCGACAGCCGCCGCCACGGTTCCGGCCCCCAGCCTGCCGGCAGCCGCCGCCCGACCAATGGCCCCGGCCGCCGACCCGGCAGCAGGCGAGCCCTCACCGGCCCAGACGACAGGACCAATCAAGACCTACAGCGACAAGCCAGCCGCACCGCAGGTCACTGAGCCTGAAGGCTGGAAAGAGTCGGGCCTCGATCACGTTGATCCAGACGCCAGCAATGAAGCCCGCAAGACCGAGCCGACCCCGGCTGCTGGTGCCGCGCTGAAGCTTCAGCCAATCGTGCCGCCTTCGCTGTCGCAGACGACCTAGGGCCGGGGATAGGTCCGCACGACGATGTCGTTTGCTTGCTGGGGACCGTTCGTGCTGCGACCTTCGGCCACGATTTTCTGGTAGGCCGCCGTCATGGCCGCCACCCGTTCGGGCTCTTGGGCAGCAAGATTCTTTTGCTCGCCAAGATCCGTGGCCAAATCATAAAGCTGCAGGCCGCTGCCTTCGCCGCCTTTACTCCAGCCACCAGAGCCTGGCCCCAGAATCAGCTTCCAGTGGCCATCGCGAATGGCAGGCAACCCACGAATACTGCAACTGATCGCATGCTGCCGAACCGGCTGTGATTCTCCCTGCAGCAACGGCAGCAGGCTGATGCTGTCTTCACCAGCATCGGCCGGCAGGTCGACGGCGAGGACACTGGCGATGGTGGCCAGCAGATCGGCCTGATGGACCAGCTGCCCGCACCGGCTGGCTGGGGCAACAACGCCCGGGTATCGCACAATGAGGGCCACCCGGTGTCCACCTTCCCAGAGCTAGCACCTCTCCCACTACCGCATCGGTCTCCATGATGAGATCAGCACAGGCGTTCTTAAGACCGCTCTTCCCCCGCCAAGGCTCATTGACCGCCAACGGCGTATGGGGCGAGGTCAGTGGCATGTAGAGCAGGAAGGGCTCTGACTGGCTGGCTGACTGTTCAATGAAAGCCACGGCCTCATCCCGCAGTCTGGGTAGCACTCCCTCAAGGCTCCAATCGGCGACGGCTGGCCCCTGCAGGCTCGCCCGATGGTTCCCAAAGTCGGCCTGCGACAACAGCGTGGTCGGGATGCCGACAGTCTGTTCATTCTCAATGAAGCAGTACGGCGGCCAGTTGGGCACGTCAGTCCCAAAGTAGCGGTCAAAGCCAACCGTGGTTGGACCACCACCAATGGGGCGAGCAAAAATCTGTTGCCAGAGCCTCTGTTGGTCGGCTGTGACCGACTCGGGCGTCCGTCGATCGTTTGCCTTGCGACGGGAAGACACCGAAGCAAGTGCCTTCCGCTCGCTTCCTGAGATCGGCCAGTCCCACCCCAGGTGCCACTTGCCAATGCAGGCTGTCCGATATCCCTGCTGCTTCGCCAGGCCACCGATCGTGAGGCGACCAGCAGCAATCAGGGGCTCTTCCCAAAGATTCACAATGCCTGCCTGCAGACGAGTAACCGCATGCCCTCTTGAGCCAGCCGGTCAATCTGAGGAGTCGGGATCTTCCCTCGGTCTGGGTTGTAGCACTGCAGGTCGCCGTAACCGAGGTCGTCAGCATAGAGAATGACGATATGAGGACGAGCCGTGTCCCCACCCGCTCTCGCTGCCTGCCAGCCGATGACTGTAGCAACAAAGAGAATCAGGCCGACTACCCGAGAAAGAATCTGCCCCACCATACCGTGTCCCCTCTGCATGAATTTCTCGTGTGTTCTGAGTGTTTCATTTGCTGAACGTGGCCAGTGGAGCATAGCCTCCACTGGGCAGGATGACATTGCCACAATGTCTTTTTCTAAGTCCGCTTACGCCTGAGCCCCCAGACAAAGCATTCCAATGGTTCACCCGCTGACTCGATTCACGCTTTTCACTAGCGGCATGGTGCCCCTTGCGGTTGGATCGAGCAACGGAACAACAGCTGTCCGTTTGATTGGCCGGAATGATGAATGACCAGATCCTCATCGGAGTCGATTTTTCCTCGGCCCCGACCAAAAGAAAGCCGATCACAGTGGCTGTTGGTCGCCTACGGGGACACCGGCGACTCACCTACGAACTCGAGACGATTCGTGAACTGGCAAGCCTTGCGGCCTTCGACGCGATGCTGGCTGAATCAGGATCGTGGCTCGGGGGGTTTGATCTTCCCTTTGGTCAGCCGCGAAGCCTCATCGAACATGAAGGCTGGCCAACGGACTGGGCCACCTTTGTCCGCTTCTATTGTCAGCAGCCACGGGAGTCACTTCGAGACACGTTCCGCAGCTGGTGTAACGCCCGACCCGTAGGGGACAAATTTGCCTGGCGAAAGACAGACAAGCCGGCTGGGTCAAGTCCGGCCATGCGTTGGACCAACCCGCCGGTCGCCTGGATGATGCATGCTGGCATTGGCCGGATGCTCGCTGCTGGCCTCTCCTTTCCTGCCCACCGACATCCCCGTCGCCGTCGCCAGTTTGCGAAGGTAGCCCTTGAGGCCTACCCCGGCTTTACAGCCAAGCAAATCGTTCGAGGGTCATACAAAAGCGATACACCATCTCGTCAGACAGCTGACCGGCGGATCAGGCGTCAGCAGATTCTTGAGGCTGTTCTTACCGGGGATACGGGGCTGGCGATCCGGCTGCAGACAAGTGCAGCCTGGCGGCGGCGTATTCTTGCCGATGGTCGCGGGGATCTTCTCGATGCCGTCCTCTGTAGCCTTCAGGCTGGTCATGCTGCACTTCAGCAAGATTTTGGGCTTCCCCAAGATCTTGATCCCCTCGAGGGCTGGATTGCCTCGGTGCCGGTCGGGTAGAACGCAGGTTATGCCGACACTGCCTCCTCCCGAATCTGATGCCTCTCTGCTGCCGTCCCACGGCCAAACTGAGCAGCCGCGTCACGGGCGAACTGGCGGTCCACCTGCTGATCTCTTCAGTGCTGCCCACTCGGGCGTCAGCCGGCTCTACACCGTGGCGATGATGGCCGACCTGCTTGGGGTTGGCCGGGCCACGGTCCGCCATTGGCGACGTGTCGGCCTAATAACGCCGGCTCACTCCGCAGACTCAATCGACTGGTATGACTATGCAACCCTCGTCGTCACTCGCGACCTGAGCCGGCTTTTGGCATCGGGCCTTTCCCTTCGCGAGATCAGTCAGAAACTCAATCGCTTTGCCGGCGGCAACCCTGAGCAGGCTGCTGCTCTGGCGAGCCGAGTAGTTATTGATGGCCGGCGGCTTAGCCTTCGGCAGTCCGGGACACTGCTGGCAGCCGGTGGCCAACGACAGTTCGACTTCTATATCGAGGGTATCGCCAGTGGCAGTGAGTCACCGCCGCCAGACACCGCATCGGCCTCGGGCTACCCTGCCCTGCTGCCGATCCGAGGGGCGAGTGACCTTGTCGATCCAGAGTCTGCCCACGAGTCCGAGGTTGTTCCGACCACAGATGAACTACTCGATCTGGCTGCAGACCTAGAAGCTGCTGGCAGTTTCATCGAAGCGGCTGAGGCCTTGCGGGCGGTCTTGCAGGCAGAAGGTCCCTCTGCAGGAGTGACCTTCATGCTGGCCGAAAGCCTCTACCGATCAGGAGACCTACCTGGAGCACGCGAGCGTTATTATGTCGCCGTGGAACTCGACCCCGACCATCTAGAGGCCCGCACAAGTCTGGGGTGTGTGCTTGCTGAGCAGGGCGACTTTGAACTTGCCGCCGCTGCATTTGAGGGCGTGCTGCGACAGCAGCCCGACTATGCTGACGCCCATTGGCACCTGGCTGGTGTGCTCGCGGAACTCGATCAGCCCGGGAATGCCCGTCAGCATCTGCTCTCATTTTTAGCACTGGCCCCAGAAAGCCCATGGGCCGATGTGGCTCGTGATCAACTGGCTCACTACGACCACGAACCAGCAGGCACCCCGTAGTTCGCTTGGTCGGGCAGGCAGCATGGCTTCGCCATAAGAAACCCCCGGCGCAAGCCGGGGGATCGGCCGGTGATTATCCCCGGGCTTGCGGCCGGGGGTTCCTTTCGGGGCGTGCATGAATCGTGAGTGGGCGCCTGCGTGGGCTGGTGCTGCCGGTCCGCTCGCGGCTTGCTGAATAGTGGCTCTCAGGCCAACCAATCGGTCACAACCTGGCCATGCACATCTGTCAGCCGAAAATCACGGCCACTATGGCGATAGGTCAGCCGCTTATGGTCGAGGCCGAGCAGGTGCAGCATGGTTGCCTGCAGGTCGTGTACGTGCACCGGTTTCTCGACTGCCTGGAAGCCGAACTCATCGGTTGCTCCGTAGACCTCGCCCCCTTTGACGCCTCCACCCGCCATCCAGACGGTGAAACCGTGATGGTTGTGATCGCGGCCAGTCGGTGATTTCACGCCGGCATCATTTGGAAGTTCGACCGTCGGCGTCCGACCGAACTCACCCCCCCAGAGCACGAGGGTTTCGTCGAGAAGGCCGAGGCCAACCAGATCATCAAGAAATGCCCCGATTGGCCCATCGGCCTCGCCAGCAAGTTTCCGATGGTTCTTTTCAAGGTCACTGTGGCTGTCCCAGGGCTGACCTGCACCATGCCAGACCTGTACATACCGAACACCCCGCTCGACCAGGCGTCTGGCAATGAGTAACTGCCGGCCATGCGGCGTATCACCGTAGCGATCACGCACGTGCTTGGGCTCACGACTGACATCAAAGGCCTCTCCTGCTTCAAACTGCATTCGCCAGGCCAGTTCCATTGATGCCAGCCGGGCCTCCAGCTGTGGGTCATGCTGTCGACTGGCCAGATGGGCTCGGTCAAGAGCCTGCGTGAATTCAACCTGCCGACGCTGGTCCTCTGCATTTAACAGTGGGTGATGGATGCACTCGATGAGGTCCTCAACCCTTTTCTTTTTGGTGTCGACATAGGTGGCCTGGAAGACACCCGGCAAAAAGGCGCTCCGCCAGTTTGCTGTGCCAGAAATTGGGTAGCCCCCCGGGCACATGGTGACAAAACCGGGAAGGTTCTGGTTCTCTGTCCCCAGTCCATAGGTGACCCAGGCACCCGCAGCCGGCCGAACCAGCCGGCCATCACCACAGTTCATCAGCAACAGGGATGGCTCATGGTTGGGCTGATCGGCCTGCATCGACCGAACCACCAACAGCCGATCGGCATGTCGGGC
>RGBY01000136.1 GCA_009919445.1 Planctomycetia bacterium | reverse complement strand
GGTCGGTGTCCTGGGCCTCATCGACAATCGCGAGCTTGAACCGGGCCCGCAGGGCGGCCAGCAGGTCGCCGCGGCTCTCGTCGCAGATCAGTTCCCGGGCGATGCGAAGCAAGTCGTTGTAGCTCGGCGAGGCGGTCATTTCCCGTTGGATGCGGCCGACGCAGTCCTTCAGCAGCTCCCAGAGCTGTTCCAGCCGGCTGCGGTCGAAGTCGTCGAGGGCGGGATCGATCCAAGGCTCGATGAAGGGATCTTCACGCATCACATTGACCAGATCCTTCAGTTTCTTTTCGTCCCACTGGTGGTCGGCTGACTGGCTGACCACCAGATCGTTGACCGCTTCGGCCACGATTCGGTCGGTTTCATCGACATCGGCAATTGAGCCCGCCTCCATACCGGCCATCCGCAACACCCGGCTGCAGACCCCGTGAATGGTGGAGATGGTGGCCGTGTCAAACTCGACCAACGCCCGCTCCAGTCGTTGAACCCGGGCGGCGATTTCGTCTTCGCTGCCAGTGTGGAGCCGCACGACAACCGGATCGCTGTCGGCGGCGATCTCCCCGCGGAGCTTCGGCAGCGTCTCAACGATGCGCCGCCGCACTCGGTCCCGCAGTTCAGCCGCGGCGTTCCGGGTGAAGGTGGTGATCAGAATCTGGCCGAGCCGCAGGTCTTCGTGCAGGGCGAGTTCCAGCGTGACGATGGCCGCGACCGAATAGGTCTTGCCGGTGCCGGCGCTTGCCTCGACGACGAGGTTGTGGGGGAAGGTGTCGGTTTCAAGATCGAGGGGCATCAGGAATGTACCTGTAATTTCTGTTGATGGTGGTGAGCCCATGAAAGCGTGTGTAAAACGCATTGACCGTCGCATCGTCGGGAAATATGTCGGGGAACTCCGGAGCGCTTCCATAGACGACTAATTCAAGGCTTCTTGTAAAGTCTTCGCCTGACGGGAATGCGTTGAACTTGGCCTCGGCGTCGGCCCGGTCTTTTGTCAGCAGCTGGCTTGTCTTGCCGAAGGTTCCGAAGGGTGTCACGGCGGCCCGTTGATAGAGGTGGCAGAGCTCAGTGAGCAGGGCTCGGGCTTGTGCTTGATCGATCCAGTCGTCCAGTATGATCGTTCGTTTCTGCGCAGCCTCTTGCGGCACGACGCCCCTCTCCAGCGTCTTTACTGCCCCTGGGTACCATTTTTCGTGCTGATTCAGCACGATCGCCTCCGCAACGTCGCAGCCACTCGCCCGTGCCGCCAGCAGCTGCACGACGGCCAGCATCTTAGTCCGGAGAAATTCCCGCGAGCCGGACTTTTTGGCATCCGGTCGCACGAGGACGATAGTGTCGACATTCTCGGCGTCCGGGTAACACCGCTCAATCGTTCCGGCGACGGTGATACCGCCGAGTGACAGGGTGACATCCTTCGGGTGCCGCTGGTTGAGCGGCACCTGTTCCGCAATGGCCAGTTGCAACAGCTCGGCAGAAAACTCGGTGATTTCCCGAATGGCGGCATCGCCATAGCCGAGGACAGGCACCTCGCCGTTGGCTCGGACTGCCTGCTGCCAGCTCGCGGTGAACGCTTGCTGATTGCCAGTCTCGATCAGTCGCTCGAGGTAGTCATCCTGCAGGTTCGTCGTCATCCCGCCAGGTATTGATGCCGAGGGTTTTGCGGACGTAGGGCCAGAGCGGGTCGTTCATGAACTCGGCCAGCCAGTCGAGCTGAATCACCTCGTGCTGCTGGTCGGTGTCCTGGGCCTCATCGACAATCGCCACGACGGCAGGGGCCGCTGGCTGGCCCAGCGAATGAGCCGTTGCCAGGGCGGCGGCATCATGGCTGAAGGGCTCTTCGGTGCCGAGGACGCCGTCGGCACCAGCGATGAAATTCTTGCGGCTGCAGGCGTGGCGGGGGTGAATGACCTCAATGCCGCTGAAGGTTTTTCCGTTTTGTTGCAACGGCGGCACGCCATGCCGGGCGGCGAAGTCGGTGAACTCGGCCAACGGGGTAGCCAGCGGCAGCACCTCGTTGTTCTTCACGCTCATGCCGGTGCAGGTGATGATCAGTCGGTCTTCCGCCGCCAGCAGGCAGTCGAGCAGCTGGCGGCGGACCTCGAGGCCCCGGTCGGGATCACCGAGCAGCTGCTGCCGTTCGGCCAGGTCTTCGCTGTCCCGTTCCTGCGGGGCGACGGCATCGTCGTCGTAGCCGGCAAGGCAGACCACCCGAAACGGCACCCCCCGCAGCGGAATCAGCGACGTCGCCGTGATCACGCCGGTTCGAAGCGGCTGCTGGCCCACCGGGGCAGCCAGCCGGGCTGCCAGCATCGTCTTCAGGTCGTGCCAGGGCACCGGCACGTCGGCCGGAGCGGAGCCCCGAGCGGTGGCTGCCGCCTGGCGGAGGCTGTCAAGTTCCAGCAGCGGGGTGGCGAGATCGTCACTTGTCTCACCCGCAAGTCGCCCGAGAGTCCGTTCAAGCAGGTCACACCATTCCCCGACCGGCCGGCTCTTGGCCGACTCGCTGTCGAGTTCGTCGAGGACTCCAACAATCGTGATCAGCGGAGCCAGTGATTGAATGTCGGCTGTCGCCACGCTCCGCAGCGGCACGACGTCTCCGAGGACCGGCTCGGGATCGCCGTCGGGCATGACGGCACCGAGCAGCATTCGCTCGAGGCCCAGCCGCCAGGTGTGCGCCGGCAGATTGTCGCAGTCGAGCCCGCCGCGGCGGCGGCGGGCGGCGTCGAAGCCCCAGCGGATCTTTGTTCGCTCGATGCACTGCTGCCAGCTGTCGATGGTGCCCTCATCACAACCATAGTGGGCCTGCACCAGCGGATGGGTGGCCACTGTCAGCATTGCATCGACCGAACAGCGGGAGCCAGCCAATTCGATGATCGCAGCCAGCAGCTCAGCCCCCGGACTGACCTCTCGGATGCCCCGGTCAGCCACCAGCAGCGGCAGCTGCAACTGGGCGTTTTGGCCCGCTTGCTCAGCACCGGTGACCTCCCGGTTGAATACCGCCTCGAGGTGCGGGGCAAGCTTGGCAATCTGGGGGCTGAGAATCACGACCTCGTGGGGAGCGAGCTCGGGCAGTTCCCGGAACGCATGCAGGATCGCCTCATGGAGTACCTCAGCCTGCCGGCTGAGATCGTGACACCGATGAATTCGTACCGACTGATCAGCGTTACTGAAGTTCTGGTGACCAGCATCAGTCTGTGGCTGTTCACCGCTAGCAACGGTCTTTTGCATCTGGGCCAGCAGCGTGGTCTTGGCCGTGGCGGCGGGGCTTGGAGCAGAATCACGGTGTGAAACGCTCAGTCCCTGTGAAGCCAGCAGCCACTGCGATTCTCGAGTCCCACGCAGCCAGGGTTCGACGAGCGGGTCAGCTGTGTTACTCAACTGCGGCTCACCACGGGCAGGTGCGAGGTCTTTGGATACCGGCGGAGACTGCTCCACCCAGACTTGGCGAAGCCGTGACGACGGGTGCACCAGCAGCACTTCGACGTCGCAACCTTGGCCAGCCGTCGTGGGCATTTCGGCAAGTCGTTCAAGCAAAGCGATCTGATGCAGCGAGAGTCCCTGCAGGCCGGCGACCAGCACTGCCTCCGGCGCCGGGCCCTCAGCCGTTCGTTCCCGGGCCGGCGGGCTCGGTTCGGCAATCACCTGCCGAACCTCTCGCCAGAGATCGAACTGCCAGCGGTCCCGCTGGCTGAGCGGCCGTTCCACCCGACTGCCCGCAGCGTTAGCTTCAGGACTCAGGTTCGGTTTGCCCGTCTCCCATTCGAGAATCATGCCGGACCGCCGGAAGTGATAATGGTCAAACCGATCAGCAATTCGGCGGGCCGCCAGAAGTGGCCCCCCGGCCCGTTGGACAATTTGCCTCAAGGCCTGTTTGCCGGCATCCTCCTTTGCCAGCACATCTAAAATTGTGAATGCCAGTCGCTCAACCTCCCAAGGGTCGTCCGGGGGACGGGTGTCGGCCGAGATCAGTGCTGAAATAGTGCCGGGATAGGAAAACACCACATTGGCGACAATGCCATCGCCACCGGATGATCCGTTGGCCTTCTTTGCACCCAGTCGCTTCGCCAGTTCCGCCACCAGCCAGGCCTTCGCCCCGGCCGTTGGCACCACAATTCGCTGGGGCACGAAAAGATCACCTTCTCGTGAGAGAAAAATGGCAGCCGCATCGATCACTTCGTCAAGCGAACGAACGTAGCTGATTGAGAGTGGCATTTGATTTTCAGTCCGGAAAGAGGTGGGGTGGTTTGAGATGCCCGCTCACGGTGCGGTCACATCCGCTGGACCGACAAGACGGCGACTGCCGGCCCGTACTGGGCCTGGACAAGCTGTTTTGCAATCCCAGCCGAATTAGCGTTGACGGTGACATAGGAAATCGATCCGTTGAACCGAATTTTGACTCGATAGGCAGTCATGAGAGAAGTTCCTGGTGGTAACAGCGGGCTGCGCGGGTGCCGCCAGAGGCAACCGCAGAAGTCAAACAACTCGCACACCCACCTCTACGTCGATTGGCCGGCCGCGCTTCGAGCGAGGAAAGTTTTTCTGGATATCCTTTCTGCCGCTCAGATGACGCTCTGGAAATTTCTCTCGAAGCTGCTCGTAGGAGATTGTGTGCGAAAATAGATGCGCAACACCCAACCCGCTCGATGAGATTCGGAGGATATCTATGAAAAACACGCGATGTCTAAGTTTTTTTGCGGTCCTACTCAGCTGCCTTGCTGTCGGGCTGGCAGGCTTTGCTCCACCGCCTTCCCGTGGAGTGTTTGCCGAACTTCGCCCCGGCCAGGCGGTGCGGCTCGAACAGTTGGCTGGCCGCTGGCGGATCGATGTCCTCAAAATGGATAAACCCCTTGAGTTGAGTCACACGGTCATCGAGGTCGGTAGTAACTTCATTGTGTTGGAAGACATCACGGGCCTGCAACAGGTTCACGTTCCGCTCACCGCCGTATTAGCAGTTGTCACGACTCGCTTGCAGCCATTGGGACAGACGGATAATCCTTGACCAAAGTTGTTCACGTGAGTCCCCCAGCATTTTCGATTGTCTCCTGTCGAACGATCAGTAGTGTCTGTCGCCCAGAAAGGAACACATCATGTGGTGGTCGCTTGTTCTTGCACTCGGAGTTTTTCCAGCCACAGCCCACCCGGTTTGTGAAAGCCCGTCTGGGCATGAAATAGTTATGACGGGTTTACGGGCCATCTCTCATACCTACGAAGCCCGGATTCGCATTGCTGGCACTGTGAGCAAGGTACAAGTGCAGGCTCGGGATGCTGGACATGCCAAGAAATTACTCCGGGCTCAATATGGGTCCGAGGTAGCTATCCTCAGTGTCAAACGGGTTGATTGAGGTGGTGCTTCATGCCAATTTCCCACGGTCTTTTCGGACAGACTTTTTTTCCAGTGGTCACCCTTGGGGTGGCGATGCCTCTCTTTCCAAATGACCTGCAACAAGAGAATCACGATGTCCAACTGCAGGTCATTGTGCCTGATCGCGAAACCACTGCGATTCTCGACCGTGTTGCCTTAGGTCATCGGCAGTTTCTGTATCGGGGGCCAGTGTCAGGTGCGATGACTCAATGCCCGTTGTGCAGCACCTCTCGGTGATTGAATTGTCTCGATTCGGCACTTGATCATCCCGGCCTGTGTCTGTGAGTTACGGAGAGTCCTTTTGCCAAACTCCTGAAAACACGGCAGGTTTTCGGGAGTTGCTGGTCGCCCTCTGCCCACGGCAATAGGCCCTCACCATAGTCTGTACCAGAAAAATTCTCCGGCTGTGGAATCATCTAGCCCCTGACAGCGTAGTGTTCTTTGAAAGCCCCGCCACTCGACCGGAGAACTCACGAATGAACTCTTCACTAAACAATTTGGAAAAGTCACTTCTTGGCCACGGCCATCTCGCTAAGCCGATCAGCAGCAACACGCTGATTGTGCGGCTTCCCGGTGCGGTAAAAGAAGGATGTCCCGTTGTGACCGACGGCTCCATGGCTCTGATCAGCCCCACCGCAGACGGCGATGGTCTGGTGGTTGAATGTTGCTGGGCCTTGAATGCCGGCAACTCGGTAGAACCAGAGAAACTAATGGAAGCCTGCGTTCAAACTGCTTTCAAAGTGCCTCTGGTTCGGGTTCAGCAAGATCCTCGTGATGGTGAAATACGTTTGAGAGTTGATTGCCTCGGGTCCGCTAACACCATTCCGGCCGAACATGTCATCCGCTCGCTGAATGCAATGACTGAATTTCTGTCCGTCCTTAAGTCGGCAACCATATCCGATGAGGGGTTGTCAGAGCCCCCAAATGCAGCCGATGAAACGACCGCCAGCACGAGCGACGACCCCAAGAAATCGACGAATGCTCCGGAAACACCTGATGCGTCACCTCTAGCAGATTCTGCCGCTCGTCTGGAAGCGCTCGCTCGCAAACCCGGTGGCATCAATCGGCTGGAGAAACTTCTGCGAATCAATCAGCAGCGAAAGCCACCGGAAACTCCGTCGTCAAACTAACACGTGACACGAGTTTGGTCTCTTCGTCTGCGGGAGCACCTGGAGCCGGCGTGGTCGGCAGCAATGAGTCTGCCAAACATTGTTGCCGCAGCACCATATTGCAGTGAACCGGGGAAAGGAAGCGGAACGCACCATGGGAAACCATGGCCCAACCCACTGACCTCTTCCTAGACACTTGTTGAACCCGTTGCCTCATCTTCTTTATAGAGGTGGTGGAAATAGCTGTATCGTTCTGCCTCGACAAGGCTCGCCGCATCGTTCCACGCCCAGTCAACGGGTGGGAGCAAAGTACTGCACCCCTCCCTCGCCCGAAGTCGTGCCTGCCAAAAAATGACTCACCACGCGGTTTCTAGATCAGTTAGCGTTCCCAGCCAACTGAACCCGCACCAGCTTCATGATCCGGCCCGAAACGTTCCAGTCCTGCACGTAGAGATTCCCCTCTGCGTCCCAGAACGAGCCGTGAGTGCCGCTGAAGATGCCTTCCTTCCACTGCTCTTGCGGCACCTTGAAGCTGCC
>RGBY01000135.1 GCA_009919445.1 Planctomycetia bacterium | reverse complement strand
TGCGACTGCTGGTCGTCACGTTCGCCGAACTCTTGAAGTACTGAATCCGGAAGACATCGCCGTCGGTGCCCGTGATCGAACCGGTCACCAGGGTCGTGTTTGCCGAATCCAGGCTCGGTCGGGTCAGGCCGTCATTGGCACCGTTGACCAAGGCAATGCCAAACTGGCTGTTGTTGTAGATCGAGTTTGAAAGCACCGACACATTGGCGGTCAGTGAGCCGTTGGAATCGGTGCCGCCGTCAAGGATGACACCCGCGAACGAGTTGTTCGAAATCACATTGCCTTCGGTCGCCGGTACCACCGTACCGTCACTTGAGCCAATCGTCAGATTCGAGCCCTCGTAGACGTAAACACCAACCTGCTGATCGGAAAGCGTATTGCTCTTGATCGTGCTGCCGGCCAGGTCGCCTGTCCCAAAGATGCCGTACGGACCATTGTTGTTGATCTGATTCGAATCAACCGTCGCATTCTGGGCACTACTGAGCAACACACCAGTCACCGCATTGTCAGTGATCGAGTTGCCAGCCACGGTCGTGCCGGTCAGTCACCAGATACCGTAATGCCGAACTCACCGTTGCCCACAATCAGGTTGGCGTCTCCAGCGGTCACCCCACCGATCATGGTGTTGGTTGAGCCATCGACCACCTGGATGCCGGCCATGCCGCTGTTCCCACGGATCGTGTTCTTCGCGATCACCGTGCCGGTGGCTCCACCCAGCACGAAGATACCGCTCTGACCATTTGGCACAGGTGTGCTGAAGTCAGCAGCAACACCAATCCGGTTTTCAGTCAGTGAGATGCCAAAGGCACCATCCTGAACAACGATGCCGAAGTAGCCGCTGCCACCAATGGTGTTGTTGATGGCCGAACCCTGGCTTCCGCCAAGGAAGATAATCCCCTGACCAGCGTTCGGCTGGGCAGCATTGCCGGCCGCATCAAGGCCAATCGTGTTGTTGGCAACGACTGCAACCCAGCCCTTAAAATTACTGGCGTTTTGCATCCAGACACCCGAGCCGGCGTTCCCGCCAATCCGGTTGCCTTCGATCGTAACACCGCCGCGCGTACCGTTGGCATAGACGCCATCAGCACCACCCGCCGTCAGAACGTTGTCTTCAATAAATACGGCCTTGTACGAGCCTGGGCTGAGTTCGACACCAGCACCGCCACTACCGGAAATGGCGAAGCCACCCACGCGAGAGCTGTCGGATCCCCCTGCAAACCGGATACCCGCAAGGTTCGCATTCGCAATCGTGCTACCAGGCTGGGTCATGTTGACATTGTTGACACCGGCCCCGATCAACAGGCCGTCTGAACCTGCACCAGAACCATCAATAGCAACCGTACCCAGGGCGGTTACGGCAGATGCTGATGTCAGGTTCAGGCTGCGGAGAGGCGTTACCTTGCCGAGGTCAGCGAAGAAGTCGACACGACCACTACCTGCCTCAATCTCAAGCCGCTCTGCACCGTCAACAACACCACCGAAACTAACGTTGCCTCCGCCCGTGTTGAGTTTCGTGTCACCAAGCAACGTGGTTACGCCACCGTAGCTCTGGAAACCTGTCGTCTGAATGGTTGCATTCAGATTTGCGTCACCAACCACCGTAAAGTCACCAATGTTGCTGAAGACCCCGGCTGCCCCATCGATCGTCGTGGTCTGAGCAAAGTTCAACGTCAACGCCTTTGAATTGCCGGCGATGCCACCGGTAAAGATGCCCGACTGACCAGTCAGGTCAGTATCGCCTGCGAGCGTCACCGTGCTGTTGTAGGTCTGAGTGCCAGTCGTCGCGATTGAACCGTTGACCTCAACAGGCCCCTCACTCGACAGATTGGCAAGGCTGGCAAATGAGCCGCTCAATGAGGTCTGCGATGTGAAGTTGAGGTCGAGACTGTTCCCTGCGCCATTCATCCCAGCTGCCAACGACAAGGTGGTGCCACTGAGGGCAGCGTCACCGGCAAGTGTGGTCGTGCTGTTGTAGGTCTGGCTTCCCGTCGTTGCGATTGAACCATTGATAACCACCGGCCCCTCACTCGACAGATCGGCCAAGTTGGCAAAGGTTCCGTCAAGGTCCGTCGCAGTCGAGAAGTTAAGCACCAGACTCTTGCCGGCACCCTCAATGCCACTGGCCAGCAGCAGTGTTGCTCCCTCGAGCGTCGTGTTACCAGCCAGTGTGGCCGTCGCGTTGTATACCTGGCTTCCCAGTGTCGCGACGGTGCCGTTGAGTGTGACGTCACCCTCACTCGACAGATTCGTCAGGTTCGAGAACGAACCGTCCAGCGCCGTCGGGCTCGTGAAGTTGAGGGCAAGACTGTTAGCGTTGCCCGCAAGGCCGCTGGCCAGACTGAGGCTCTTGCCAGCGAGGGTCGTGTCGCCGGTCAGTGCTGCCGTGCCGTTGTAGGTCTGACTGCCGATCGTCGTGACCGTGCCATTAAACGTCACGTCACCTTCACTCGAGAGGTTGGTGAGGTTTGAGAACGCTCCACCAAGGGCTGTCGTGCTCGAGAAGTTGAGGGCAAGACTCTTGGTGTTGCCAGCCATTCCACTCGCAAGACTGAGGCTGGCACCGGAAAGAGCCGTGTCGCCAGCGAGCGTCGCGGAACCGTTGTAGGTCTGGCTACCAATCGTCGTGATCGTGCCGTCCAGCGTGACATCACCTTCACTCGTAAGGTCCGTCAAATTCGCAAACGACCCGTCGAGGGCAGTCGTATTGGTGAAGTTGAGTACAAGACTGTAGGCGTTGCCTTCAAGCCCACCGGCTAGGTTCAAGGTTGCGCCAGCGAGCGTCACATTCCCGGCAAGAAGGGTTGCCCCAGCTGGCGCCACATCAATCGTTTCGGCGGTGAGGTTATTGGCAAGCGTAAGCGTGCCGCTGGTGACTGCAAAGGTTCCACTTACCTCGCTGGCCGTGTTCCCCAGAACAGTCGAACCTGCCGAGATCGTGACGTTGCTAATCAGCGCTCCAGCGCCCTTGTTATCGCCCAGACCTGCAACCGTCCCAAGGGTCACCGTACCAGTGCCTGCGGTGATGGTCAGGCTGTTGGTCTGGCCCGCCGCAGCAAACAGACCACCGGAAACGGTCGCGTTGCCACCTGCAATCGTCACATTGCCATTACTTCCAGAGGTGTCGATGAGTTGATCGCCCCCGGTCACCTGCAGGGCATCATTGATGACCACATCGTTCGCTGCGGTGATCGTCCCGTTGAGGACGGTAGTTGCACCAGACCCCTCGATCAGCAACGAGATACCATCCGGCACTGATGCCGCATTGAGTACGAGGCTACCGTCAATCAGCACCTCTGCTCCGGAACCGTTGGCGACAAGATCGAGCCGACCCTGTGAAACTGTCAAATTGCCAACATCAATCGTTCCGTTGAAGCCGGCCTCACCCACAGTGATCTCAGCGGCCTGCAGTGCGTTGAAGGTCCTTTGATCAATGACCAGTCCGCTGCCAGTAGTATCCCCAAGGAAGATGTCACGCCCGGACGTTGTCGTCCTGACTGTGATATCAGCGGCAGAAATGTTGCCTGCACCGCTTGCGGCTTGGAAAGCATCTGTCTGAATCGTGAGGCTGAAGTTGCCCGCGTCGACCGAAGAGCCACTGAAGAGATTGAGCGTGCCACCAGAGGCCACCACGATGGCGGTGTTTTGTGAGGCTGTGATGGCCGCCGGCGCCGACGGGGTGCCAAGATTGAGGCTTCCAGTCTTCGCCTCGAGCACACCGGAGGAAAGATTCGTCGGGCCGGTCAGAACCGTCGCCGCGTTGCCGGCATAGGTATCGAGCGTAAACCCGTTCAAAGCGGTGCCGTTGGTCAAGTCAATTTCGGCTCCAGTTGGAACGGCACCGGCATCAGTTGTATCAATGGCCGTATTCGCCGTGAGGCTCGTACCGTTGAGCACCACCACGCCACCCGCGGTCGTGATCGTGCCAGCTGTGAAGGTAACCTGGGCATCACGAGCGGTGAGTCCGCCAGCAAGTCGACTCGTGTCAGTTGCACCGTCGCCCAAGGTAACGTTGCCGGTGGTCGCCAGAATGGTGGAGCCAGCAACGTTGTTCACCGAACCCGTTATCGCCAAGTCATAGGAACCGCTGTTGGTGAGGAGTCCTCCCAGGGCAAGGTTTCCACCAAGCGTGACACTGCCGGTCTGGTTCCCCAAACCGATCGAAAGCGTGTTGTTGGGCCCGCTGACTGCTGCGGTAGTGATTGTGCCGTTGCCGGACTGAAGCCCGACATCACCAAGCAACTCAATCGTGTCAGCGAAATTCTGATTGCCCGTTGTCAGAATCGTGCCATTGATCTGGGCCGTACCGCCACCAATGATTGAAAGATTATTGACACCGGTCAGTTTTGCTCCAGTCAGTTCGGTGACCCCACTAAAGTTCAATGTCAGGCTATTGCCGTTGCCGGTAATGGTCCCAGCAATACTCTCATCGAGTCCGCTGAGTACCGTCGACTTGGTGAGATTCAGATCTCCGCCGTAGGTCTGATTCCCAACGGTCGAAACATTGCCGCCCAGATTAGTTTGACCACCTCCGCTGACGACAATGCTTGTCAACGGTGCCGCCTGATTGCCGACCGTTGAACCGAACGTGGTTGGGCCCGTGGCATTGATGCTGAGCGATTGGCCACCCGTCACGGCACCCGCAAAGATCACTTCACTGGCGTTGAGATTCGTTGAACCGGCAAGAACAGCCGTTGCGAGATAACTCTGGAAACCACTGGTTTCAACTGAGCCGTTTAGCGACACAGCCGTTTCAGCGGAAAGATTGCCAATGCCGGTGAACCCTCCGGAAATAACGACCGGGGCCCCTGGGAAACGCAGCGTAAGGTCGTTGCCGCCACCCGCGAGGCCCTTCGCAAACGTTCCCTTGGTACCAGAAAGCAGCGTGCTGGCGGCCAGTTCAACCGTACCGTTGTAGGTCTGGCTGCCAACCGTCAACAGGCCACCGGCGATCGCAACATTGCCGATGCTCTGCAGGTCTCGAACGTTCACCACGTTGTCGAGACTGGTCAGGGACGTGAAGTTCAGGAAGAGATCTTTGGTGTTTCCAATAATGCCCGAACTGAATGAAGCTGCGTTCCCGGAGAGACTTGTCGCACCGCCTAACGAAACCGGACCAGCGTAGTTTTGGTCAAGATTTGTCTGAACCGCACCATTAAGAGAGACACTCGTAAGCGCGGTAAGCGTCTGAATATTGGCAAAGCCACCACCAATTGCCGTTTGTCCACCGGTGAAAGCAAACGTCAGGCTGTGGTTATGTAGTCGTAATCGAACCGTTGAGCGTAACGGCACCAACGCTCGAGAGGTCATCTAGATTACTGAAACTGCCATCAAGCGCTGTCGTATTCGTAAAGTTGAGTGACAGGCTGTTCCCGGCACCGTTGACACCACTGGCAAGGCTGAGCGTGTTGCCGCTTAAGCTGGTATCTCCAAGCAAAGTGGCCGAACTTCGATAGGTCTGATTTCCACTGGTATCTATGGTGCCGTTGAGGGTGACTGCACCATCACTTGAGAGATCAGTCAAATTGGCAAGACTGCCATCCAGAGCTGTCGTCCCCGCAAAGTTGAGAGCCAAACTCTTGCCGGCGCCCTCAAGACCATTGCCCAGATTCAGCGTGCTGCCAGTGAGGGTTGTATTTCCAATCAGTTGCACGGCATCACCGTAACTCTGGCTGCCGGTGGTAGTAACGTTTGCTCCTAGGAGCACGGTGCCACCAACATCGGTGGAAAGACTGGCCAATGGCGTGCTGCCGCCGACCACACCTGCGAAGCTGGTCGTCCCACTGGTGTTGACCGCCAGCGTCTGGTTGCCGTCAAGCGTTCCGCCGAAGCTGACGTTGTCACCCGCCAGAATCGTAGTCGTTCCCACCAGATCTGCCGCAGCGGCGTAATTCTGGAAACCCGTCGTATTGATGATGCCACTGAGGGCCGCCGGACCGGTCACCGTGAGATCATTGACACCCGCCATACTCGCACTGACGGCTGACAAGCCTGTGAAGTTCAGGGTCAGGTCGTTGCCGCCACCCGTGACGCCACCGCTGAAGCTGCCAGCATTGCCGCTGAGGGTGACGTTGCCTGTCAGCGTTACGCCAGCAGCGTAGTTCTGGTCAAGATTCGTCGAGATATTCGCGGCGATCTTAACATCGCTAAGGGCAGTCAGCGTCGCAATGTTGGCGAAGCCACCATCCAAAGTCGCTGCCCCACCGGTGAAGTTCAGCGTCAGACTGTTATTCTCACCGGCCACACCGTTTGCCAAGCTCAGCGTGGTGCCGACAAGGCTCGTGTCACCCTTCAAAACTGCCGTGCCATTGAAGGTCTGGCTGCCGAGCGTCGTGATCGTGCCATTGAGCGTCACGTCTCCTTCACTCAAAAGATTTGTCAGGTTCGAGAATGAACCATCAAGTTCAGTCGTGCTTGAGAAGTTCAGGGCCAGGCTCTTCGCGTTGCCAGCAACACCGCTCGCCAGGCTCAGGCTCGTACCGGCCAGGCTCGTGTCACCACTGAGGGCTGCCGTACCGTTGTAAGTCTGGCTGCCAAGCGTCGTGATCGTGCCATTAAGCGTGACGTCACCTTCACTTGAAAGATTTGCCAGATTCGAGAACGAACCATCAAGTTCAGTCGTGCTTGAGAAGTTCAGGGCCAGGCTCTTGGCATTGCCAGCCACCCCGCTGGCCAGGCTCAGGCTTGTGCCGGCAAGGCTCGTGTCGCCATTCAAGGCAGCCGTGCCGTTGTAGGTCTGGCTGCCAAGCGTCGTGATCGTGCCATTGAGCGTGACGTCTCCTTCACTCGAAAGATTCGTCAGGTTCGAGAACGAACCACCAAGTTCGGTCGTACTTGAGAAGTTCAGGGCCAAACTCTTCGCGTTGCCAGCAACACCGCTGGCAAGGCTCAGGCTCGTGCCGGAAAGGCTCGTGTCACCGTTCAAGGCTGCCGTGCCGTTGTAGGTCTGGCTGCCAAGCGTCGTGATCGTGCCATTGAGCGTCACGTCTCCTTCACTCGACAGATTCGTCAGGTTCGAGAACGAACCACCAAGTTCGGTCGTACTTGAGAAGTTCAGGGCCAAAC
>RGBY01000134.1 GCA_009919445.1 Planctomycetia bacterium | reverse complement strand
GTCTTGCCATCGCAGCCGGCATGGGGCAGGCCCAGCTGCCGAGCCAAGGCGTCAATGGCCGGAGGTGTCGCACCGGTCGAGGGTGTGAAGTTGATGTAGGCAGCCCCGGCCTCAAAGGCAGCCACGGCATACAGGCTGCTGGTTGGCAAGGGGCTGGCGGCAGCCGGGTGGTCGAGCTGAGCAGCAATGGCAGCAAAATCATTAGGGATCGGCTCGGACCAGGGAGGTTCGGTCGAAGCAAGATTCACCACCACCACACGGTCGAGACTCGCGGCGTCGGCAAAGTCACTGATGTCGGTGCGGATCCGATCAATGGCCTGACGAGGTGTCTCCTGCCGGGCCGCCGTGGCCGAATCAGCCAAGGCCGAAATGGTTTCGCCGGCGGCGAGCACCGAACCTGGTCGGAGCCGAGGTTCAATGGCTTCAAGGTCGGCCGCCGTGGCAGCTAGCAGGTCGGGGGGAATGGCCCGGCTGTCGGTCCACATCTGCTGGGCAGCGTCGCGGAGGCTGCCGGGCCGAATGTCGTGGCCGCCGATGACGATCTGGTCGAGGTCGATGAGGCCGAGGTCATGGAAGGTCGCCGTTTCGGTGACAAGCCCGATGGGGGAAACCAGCCCGCGGGAGATGGCAGCCAGACCGGTCATGACGGTTGTGGCGACTCCGCCCTTGGCGCCAATGAGCCAGAGTCCAATTCGTCCTGTCGGCATCGTGAGGTTCCTCGGCAGCTCCGTGCTATCATCTGAAGAGATGCCGTGGGCATCTGCTCGGCCGTGTGTCCGTGTGTCCGTCGTGTCATGGCCACCCGCACGCGTGAGACCCGCTGCCGGAGTCTCGTACTAAGAGTATGCCATGCCCGGAGTTGGCATGCGTTTGAAGTCGAAAGGAAAGACAGGATCGATGGAACAGACTGCATGTCTTCAGTTGGCCGCGCGAATGGCCTCACTCGAGCCCTCAGCGACGCTGGCAATGGCAGCCCGGGCGGGGGCCATGAAGGCAGCCGGTGTTGATGTCATCGACCTGTCGGTCGGGGAGCCCGATTTTCCCACGCCCCCCCATATCTGCCGGGCAGGTGAGGCAGCGATTGCTGCTGGCAAGACAAAGTACACACCGGCTGCCGGTATCCCGGCCCTGCGCGAGGCGGTGGCAGCCGACTATTCTCGCCGTTCGGGCCTGGCGGTGACAGCCGCCCAGGTGACCGTTTCCAACGGAGCCAAGCACAGCCTGCACAACCTCTTCACCACCCTGATCAATGAAGGGGATGAGGTCATTGTGCCAACGCCCTACTGGGTTAGTTATGCCGAGTTAATCAAACTAGCCGGTGGCCGTCCGGTGCTGGTTGAGACAGCCATCGAAGAAGACTTCAAGCTGCAGCCAGCTGCCTTTGAGGCTGCCATCACGCCGCAGACCCGCATGCTGCTGCTCTGTTCCCCCAGTAATCCAACGGGTGTGGTCTATACGCGGGCTGAGCTGGAAGCAATCGCTGATATTGCCATCAAGGCAGATCTGGCCGTGATTTCTGACGAGATCTATGACCAGTTAGTCTTTGACGGTCGTGAGTCAGTTTCTTTCCCTACGCTTCGACCGGGCCTGGAGGCTCGCAGCATTGTTGTCGCTGGAGTCAGCAAGACCTATTCAATGACAGGCTGGCGAATTGGTTGGACCATTAGCCCAGCGCCGTTGGCCAAGGCCATGGGAAGCCTGCAGAGTCAGGAAACCAGCAACCCTTGCAGTGTCAGCCAGCATGCTGCAATCGAAGCCCTGACCGGGCCGCAGGACTGTGTTGCCCAGATGCGTGATGCCTTTCAGGTTCGCCGTGATCTCGTCGTTGAGCGGCTGCGGCAGATGCCGGGCGTGAAGATTCCGGATATCGGGGGTGCCTTCTATGCCTTCTTTGATATCCGGGACGCCCTCAGTCGCGCCGGTGGTCCTGACACCAGTGTTGCCTGGTGTGAGCAGCTGCTCGAAAAGGAACAGGTCGCCACGGTTGCCGGGAGTGCCTTTGGTGCCGAGGGCTTCGTGAGAATGTCCTTCGCCGCATCTGCTGAGAAACTGCAGGCAGGGCTGGAACGGATTGCCCGTTTCCTGGGGTGATGGCCGTGCCAGCCACGTCGGCATCGGCTTGCCCGTCAGTCGATCGAGGGCAAGAGACAGCAGCGATCATTCTGGCCGGCGGCCGGGCGCGGCGGCTGGCCGGGGCGTTGCCAGCCACGGGTGGAAAGGCAGCCTGTCTGGTCAAGGGAAGGCCGCTGTTGAGCTGCGTGTTCGCTGCGGTTGCGCCGGTTGTGGATCATGTCTTCACCGTTGGTGGTGATCTGCCACTGGCTGTGGCGCGACAGTTGCCCGGCCTGATTCACGTGCCTGATCGTCAGCCAGGTGCGGGGCCACTGGCAGGTCTCCGGGATGGTCTCATCGCCATCCATCAGCGGTGCCAGGAAGCTGGTCATAGCCTGCCGGCCTGTGTGCTGCTGGTGGCCTGCGATCTGCCGTGGCTCTCAGCTGAGATGCTCCATGGGCTGCGGGGACGCCTGCCGGAAAACAGGCTGGCTACCGAGTGGGTGATTCCGGTGGTGCTGGATCACCCGCAGTTTCTCTGCTCGGTGCTCCGCCCCACGTTGCTTGACTCGCTGCAGGCATTTCTGGCAACGGGGAAGCGGGATCTGCGGAGCTTTGCCACTGGGCTGGCCCAGACTGATCCTCATCGGGTGGTGATGATTCCAGCCACTGTTTGGCAGCAGAGCGATCCGACTGGGGCTGCTGCTGCTGACATCGATACCCCGGCCGATCTGGAGCAGGCTCAACGAATTGCCTTCCCGGCAGGCTCAGGCAGTCCGTATACTCGCCCGAGAGAGTGAAGGACCACGGGTACACGGGGTTCACATCGTGGCAGGACACCTCCTGGCCGCGTGCATGACCATCATGGAAGATGACTGGGACGAAGAAGACGATGAGCTGATCGCTTCAGCACCGCGGCGGTCCCGCTGGTGGCGGCGGTTGTTGCTGTTGCTGCTCCTCGGCTTGGCTGGCTGGCAGGCGCCGCAGGTCACCCGGCTGGGAAGTGTTCGTGATTGGCCGCTGCAGCAGTTGTTTTCAGGACTGGGTGGGCAGCTTGGCAGTGGTGCTGCGGACTGGCGGTGGTTTGGCCCGATCACCTATCACGATCTGCTCGTGCAGACGGCAGACGGCAAGCCGGTGCTGGCCATCGACCGACTCCAGATTGAACGCAGCCCGCTCTCGCTTGCCCTGCGGCCAACAGCCCTTGGGCGTGTTCGCCTGGATGGGGTCCGGCTGACGACCGCTGTCTGGGAGGGTGGCAGCACGATCGAGACGATGGTCATGCCGTGGCTTGAGCAGCTGCAGCAGCCAAGGCCCCAGCCGAAGGCACCTGTCGTCGGCCGCTGGGCGGGCGGGGCCGTGGTGGCTGGATCGCCTGCCACGCTGAGTGGCACTATCGAGGTCCACGACGCCACGATTGAGTTGGTCGATCTTCGTCATGGTGACAGCTGGTGGGTCACTGAGGTCACCGCTGAGATTCCTCTCGACAATGGGTGGGCTGGGCATCTCCTACCGGCCAACACCATTCTGAGTGGACAGGTACGGCATGTGGATCAACCCCAGTTGCAGGTGGTGCGTGAGCCGCAGGCGATTCGGGAGCCTCTCGTTCAAGCAACAATTGCCAGTCGGAGCACGGCCATGATGGCCCGGGCTGGCGGCTGGGCAGTCACCGCGGCAACTGATCATGCGGACGGTCAGACGGTGGCCATCGGCACCACCCGGGTGCCGGCAGGAATTTCCCGGTTGGCCGCGCGGCGGTTTGGCTGGCCACTGTTGCTTGAGGGTCTCCTTGATATTCGTGCCGATGTTGGCATCGCCGACACGGGAGCGTCACAGACTCTGATGCATTCTCAGTTGCAGGATCAGATGCCGGGTCACACGCAGGGAAGTTTCTGGCCACACCGGGTGACGCTGACAGGGACGCTCAATGGCCGGCAGCTGGCAGTCTCTGAGACCGCCACGCTTACCGAACAGGTTCGCGTCGATCGCCTAGACACTCCGTTTGATTTAAGCGTCACCCCGGATGGCATCAGCATTCGGCAACTGGCAGTTGAGTCATCATTGGGGCAGCTCCATGCCAGTGGCCGCATCGGTCGGCCACAGACCGATGGGGTGCGAACTGCAGGCTGGCTCGTCCCGACCAGCTGGCAATGGCTCGAAGCCTGTGCGGGTGAAGACCTTCAGGCCAAGGCCCAGCTCGACCTTGCCGCACTGGCCCGGCTGGCTGGTTGCGGCCTGCCGTGGCGGCCCGATGTTCGGGTGACCGGAGGAACAGTTGAATGCCTGCTGGAAAGTCATGGGAATGAGGCTGAAGGGGGCCTTGACCTGCGGGCTACCGTAGCTGGCCTCGCTGCCGAACAGGGCGCCGGTCAGTTGGTCTGGAATGAGCCGTGTTCGGTCTGGCTTGAAACCCGGCGATTGCCCACTGGACGACTCCAACTCATCGAGGCGGGGCTGGCAGCACCGGCGGCGGAGGTCACTGCGACAACGGCTGGCGGTGCGGTTGACTCAACATGGCGACTGGAACTGGACCGCCTCTTTGCTACGGCCAGCAGCCTTTTTGATCTGCAGCCAGCCTCCGGGCCCGTGGCCATGCAGGGCACGGTACGGGGACGGGCTGTGGTTGGGCCAGCCAATGTCGCGGCAGCCAGCAGGCTGTCGGCCTCACTGAGCCTAGAAGGGTGCGCGTGGACCGTCGCGGGGCAGCCTCTTTGGGAAGACGACGTGGTGGCGGTTGATCTGGAAGTGGTCGGAGGCGGTTCTTCGGCGGCTGCCTTTCTTGAACAGGCGAGTCTGCGGGTTGAGGCTGGGGCTGACTCGGCGGCGGCAGTGCTGGCCGGTCGTTGCACAATCTCCCGGCCACCGCATCAGCAGGGCTGGCCCGAGTTTCGTTCCGGTGATGGCAGCCGGCAGGTCTCGGTTGACTGCCGCCTGTCAGGTGCACTCGATCGCTGGGAGCCACGGTTACGAGGGCTGGTGGCATTGGCAGGTGGCGGACTTCCTCCCGCGCAAGCCCTGCACGGGCTGATCGATTCCTCACTCACGCTCAGCGTCGTCGATCAGCAATGGCAGATCACCAAGGCGACCGGTCAGATTGAACAGTTTTCTTTCACGACCGGTGACCGACAGATTGAGGAGCCGCGGCTCGTTATCTCAGCTGCCGGGTCGATTGATCCGGGGCGGGGTGTTGTCGAACTCTCAACCGCCGAGTTGCTCACGGCCACCCTCTCGCTGCGGACGAAAGGCCTGCAGGTGACGCCGGCTGCCATGGGTCTTCAGCCGCCCCTGGATCGACTCTTGGACGGGGTGCGTGGGCAACTCCAGTGGCAGGCCGATCTGGGCCGCTTGCAGCAATGGTGGCCCGACTCAACGGGTTCCTGGGAAACCGGCGGTCGGCTCTGGGGCACAGCCGAGGTGCTTGATACGCCGGCCGGGGTCAATCTCCTCGTTGAAACCACTGGCAGCCATGTCTCGCTGATCGATCCCTTCAACACGCTTCGTGGCCGACCGCGCGGGCAGCCGCTCTGGACCGAACCCCAACTCAGTGGCAGCCTGGAAGTCACCCGCAACCGACAGCCGACGGGTGAGACTGCTGGGTTGGCCATCAATAAACTCAGCATCGAATCATCAACCCTTGGCCTGTTGGCAGCAGGTCAGATGACCGATCTCAGTGGCCAGCGGCATGTCCAACTCGGTGGGACACTAGCAGCCAACTGGGATCAACTCTCTCGTCTGCTGGCCCCGGTGGTAGGAGGCAGCCTGCAACTTGTTGGGGGCGGGCCGCGACCCTTCTCAATCGAGGGGAGCCTGCAGAGACTGATGACACCCCAGGCTGATGCGGTCGAACTACCCCTGCCGCCAGCCTGGCAGGCAGCCGGGAAGGCGGCGACAGAACAGGCCCCCCAGCGGCTGATTGCTCTGCCACTGACCCGGACACCGGTTCCGGCCCGTGACCCGGCGGCATGGCTAACAAACCTTTCAGCAGAGACAACGCTGGCCTGGCAGGGGGGGCAGATTGCTGAATTCCCTCTGGGGCCAGGGGAACTGCCAGTGCGGTTGTTTGAAGGTCAGCTGGCACTGGGTCCTTTTGATGTTCCAGTGTCGGGCGGCCGCGTGCGGGGCGCGCCCTGGATTCAGTTGCTGCCACTTCCTGGTGAACTTGTGCTGCCGCCGGGCCAGCTTGTGGAGCGGGTGCACCTTTCGCCAGCCCTCTGTGATCGCTGGCTGAGTTGGCTGTCGCCCCTTCTGCGACGGTCAACAGAAGCCAGCGGCCGCCTCTCCATGACCACCACCGGTGGTCGATTCCCGCTGGCCAAGCCGCTGCGGGGCAGGTTTGGCGGTCAGTTGCTCTTGGAAGACTTTTCGGTCACGCCGGGTGAGATGGCCGGGCCGCTCGTCAATCTGTTGGCCCAGTTGCAGAGTGTGGTTGATCCGCGCTTTGCCTTTGGTGATCGCGTGGTTTTGCTGCGGGCTCGCCCACAGCCAATTGCGGTACAGATGGCCGATGGCCGCATTCATCACGACAACCTGATCCTCGATATGGGGCAGTTGACTGTTCGCAGCCGAGGCAGTGTGGGCGATGACGGGAGCCTGGCGATGCAACTGGAAGTGGCCTTCCGGGGTGATCTGGCTGGGGCAACCCCCGTTGTTGCGCAGTTACTCCGTACGCCGTTTGTCATTCCATTGCGGGGGACAGTCAGGCGGCCCCAGTTCGATGCCGGGGCCATCGATACCATTCTGGGACGGATCATGGAAAACACCGCCGATGCCGTTCTCCGTGATGGCATCGGCCGCGGCCTTGAGGCCCTCTTCGGGAATCCTCAGCCTCCCCAGCAGCCAACACCGGCACAGCCTGCATTGACCTTTCCCGCTACACCGTAGCCGAGCGGCCAGCGACCGGTGCCTGAGCGGTCGGTGACTTACCGTGGTGTGTGCGTGTGTGCGTGTGGTGCTTTGGGTTTGAGTGGTGTGCGGTGTGTTGTGGTTTTGGGTTTGGGTTTGGGTTTTGGGTTGTGCGTGTCCGCTCGCTTCCGCTCGCGGCTTTCTGGGTG
>RGBY01000133.1 GCA_009919445.1 Planctomycetia bacterium | reverse complement strand
TGAAATTGCCAGTTTTTCCACAAAAAAATCCCTTTTCAGAGGCTGGCAGTTAACCGCCGGCCGGTTCTGCGGTTGAAGACGATAGAAGGAATCATACCGCCCGCGACTCAGGTGTTGAGTCTGCCCTGCGAGAAAGGATCCGATCGTGATTGCGATTGCCTCCCCCCGACGCCGTACGAAATTGTCTGCCCAGGACCGTCATGCTGACAACGCGGTGGCGACGAAGCCGCACCTGAGCAAGACACTAGTTAGGACGCAGGCTTCAAAGGCAAAGGCAGAAAAGACACAGCCGGCAAAGAAAACCGCGTCCCTGTCACCGGCTGAGAAACGTCGAAAAACAATACTGTCACGCAAGCGTGAGGCTGTTTTTGCCCGAGTCATTGATTTTGTCGGGGGTGATGTCTTCCTCGAGCCAGACGCTGAGAAATTGGCGTCGACACCCCCGGCTGATGCGCGAGTGCCACTGGAACGGTCACCCGGGGAGGCCAAGGCCGCAGCAGGCCGCTCGCTCTCTCCCTACCTCGCCAGCCTTTACCAGACTAGGCTTTTGTCGAAAGAGGAAGAGCAATTCTATTTCCGCCGAATGAACTGGTTGAAGTTTGCTGCCTCCAATCGCCGCGATCGGCTTGACCCCAAGCGGGCCACCATGAAGCAGCTGAAGGCCGTTGAGGCGCTGCTGGCTGAGGCTGAGACAGTCAAAGCCATACTGATTACCTCCAATCTTCGTCTAGTTGTCTCGATCGCCAAGAAGTTCAATGAGCCGAGTCTTTCCTTTGAAGAGTTGGTCAGTGAGGGCAACGTCGCCCTGATGCGATCGGTCGAAAAGTTCAACTTCGCCTTGGGAAATCGGTTTAGCACGTACGCCACGTATGCGATCCAGCGGCATTTCTTCAGGATTTCCCAGAAATGCCGTCAGCAGCGGACCCGGTTTGCCAGCGACGATGAGCCGGTGAGAGACCGAGCCGAGGAGCCACGTGATCCTGACCTCTGCACGCCGCACCAGGTGGGTTACCTGCGGAAACTCTTCACGACTTTTCTTGATGACCTTGAGCCACGCGAGCAGCAGATTGTCGTCGCCCGGTTTGGCTTTGACGGAGGGAAGCCCAAGACCTTCCGTGAACTTGGTGCCGAAATGGGTGTATGCAAGGAACGAATTAGGCAGATTCAGACCCGGGCAATCGGCAAACTCAAAAGCATGGCGGAGAATGCTCAGCTTGAGCAAACGGTTGGTGACTGGCTGTGAGCATGAGTGATCAGTCTGGTCGCGTTGAGGCAAGTGTGCAGAAAGTCCTTGTCATTGGTGGTGCAGGTGGTATCGGCTCGGCGGTTGCCCGCCAGTTGGTTTCTGCCGGTAGTCGTGTCTTTCTGGCCGGTCGCAGTTCCGAGCCGCTACAGTTGCTGGCCACAGAGCTTGGATGTGAATGGGCTCAGGTTGAGGCGACCGATGCCACCTCGGTCGATGCTGTCGGGGAAGCCGCATCTGCCGCACTCGGTGGACTAACCGGCGTCACGAACTGTGTTGGGTCGATCTTGCTTAAGCCCGCCCATCTCACCACCCCCGATGACTGGCAGGCGACGCTGGCTGCCAACTTATCAACGGCTTTTCATTGTGTCCGCATGGCCGGCCGGATGCTCAAGGCTGCGGGAGGCTCAGTCGTACTGCTTTCCAGTGCTGCGGCGCGGATTGGTCTGGCAAACCATGAGGCGGTGGCTGCTGCCAAGGCTGGCGTGATTGGGCTCACCCTTTCAGCCGCAGCGACCTACGCCCGTGCACGGATTCGCTTCAATGCCGTCGCACCAGGGCTGGTACGAACCCCGCTCGCTGCTGGCTTGCTGGCGAATGAACTCGCCGAGAAAGCCTCCGTTGCGATGCATCCGTTGGGCCGGCTGGGAGAGCCAACCGATGTGGCCCGGGCGATCTGCTGGCTGCTTGATCCACAGAATGACTGGGTGACCGGGCAGGTTCTCGGCGTTGATGGCGGCCTGGCTGATCTGAAAGCCCGCAGTTGATGCGGCCAGGTGATTCTGTCGGGCCTGTGCGTGACGTCACCGGGCACTTGAACACCGCCAGTGCTCAGCCGTGGAAGAACCAGTCGGCGTGAGATGGGTATGCTGATTGCTCAATCGCGACCACCAGCTGATCGAAATGGTCGGTGCAAACCTGACTGAGCCCATGTGATGAGGAACTTGATGGCTATCGCTCCACAGGCGGCTAGGTGGCCGCTGGTGCTCCAACTGGTCGCCACTGGCTGCATGACCGGCCTGATCTGGTTTGTGCAGATCGTGCACTATCCGCTCATGGAGGGCTGGCCGCACGAAGACTTCGGTCGCTGGGAGGTGGCCCATCGGGATCGCACGGGTCCGGTCGTGATTCCGCCAATGCTGATGGAGGGGGCAGCGGCTATCTGGCTGCTCGTGCGGCGTCCGCGTGGGATGCCCAGTTGGCTTCCCCTCCTCGGGGTGGGGCTGCTCGCCGGCATCTGGGCAAGCACGTTTTTTCTCCAGGTGCCCTGCCATCTACGTCTTTCCGCTAGCTGGGATCCTGCCACGCACCGGTTCCTCGTCGAATCCAACTGGATTCGGACTCTGCTCTGGACGGCCCGGCTGGGACTGGCGGTGGCCATGCTGCGACCACTCTGGACGCCTGGGTTTTCAGGGGCGGCCGATCTTGCGGCCCCTCCGCAGGACGCCTAATCTTCCCCCACTCGTGAGCCGGTGGCGGCTACGGGCACGCATGCGCAGGGGACCGCAAGATCGTCCGATCATTGAAGTCGATAATGTCCATGCGGCTTTTGCTCAGATTGTTCAGCAGTTTCGGCCACCACGGACTCAAGCCCGTCAGGGTGTCAGCCCCCAGGCAGTCATCGATCCGACGGCGCGGCTGGCCGGAGATGTTGAGGTTCATCCACTGGCCGTCATCGGTCCGGATGTTGAACTCGCTGCAGGCGTGACTGTTCACGCTGGTGTTCACCTGGCAGCAGGCTGTCGAATCGGAGCGGGCAGCACCATCTTCTCGGGTGCCGTGCTCTACGAAGACACTGTGGTTGGACGCGACTGCATCATTCACGCCAATGCCGTGCTTGGTGCCTATGGCTTTGGCTATAAGCCAAATACAGAAGGGCTTGAGCTTTCTGCGCAACTCGGCTGGGTGGAGTTGGGTGATCGGGTCGAGGTTGGTGCTGGTACCACCATTGATCGCGGCACCTATGGGCCAACCACCATCGGTAGTGGCACAAAGATCGACAACCTCGTGATGATTGCCCACAACTGCCGGATTGGTCAGCACAACATGATCTGCTCACAAGTTGGTGTGGCGGGCAGCACCAGCACCGGTGAGTGGGTAATCATGGCCGGGCAGTGTGGCCTGCGGGACCACATCCATATTGGTGACGGTGCTGTCCTCGGTGCCCGCTCTGGTGTATCGAATGACGTGCCGGCGAAGCGGACCGTCTTGGGTGAACCGGCAATCGATCTGAAGGCGCGAAAGCTTCAACTCGCCGCTATGACAAAGCTGCCAGAGATGCGGAAGCAACTCAAGCAACTTGCCCGCCGAATTGAGGAACTCGAACAGACGCTACCAGAGGGGGGGGCTGCGGCTGGCCGGGCCGCCTAAGTAGCAGCTTTGCATAGCAGCTGGAGTAGCCAATTGAGCCGGGCGAGGCCCGGGTGTGCCAGCCCGATCGCATGCCTTTGATGTGACCTTTGAAACAGTGACCACTTCCACCATGACACCTCTGACTTCAGCCGACGCGCTTGCCTCGATCCCGTCGCTGGACGGTGAAATGATCGGCCTGCTGGCTGGCTGGGGGCGGTTTCCACTGGCAACGGCCGAGGCCATTCGCAACCGGGGTGGTCGGGTGGCAATCTTGACCATTCGTCACCATGCCGAAGAGTCGCTGGCTCCGCTAGCTGATGCCTACGGCGAGGTCGGGGTGGCTGAGATCGGCAAGGCAATCGACTTTTTTCAAAAGCATGGTGTGCTGCGGGCAACCATGGCTGGCAAGATCCACAAGAAGAAACTCTTCCGTCGATTCGGCTGGCTGCGGCATCTGCCTGACTGGAAGGGCCTGCGGACATTCTGGCCCCATCTTGTCAGCTGGCGCAAGGACAACCGAGACGACTCCCTGCTTGGGGCAATTGCCCGAGCATTTGAGCAGGCCGGCATTCGCATCTGCCCGGCTACTGATTTTGCCCCGGAACTCCTGGCGACCAGTGGGCTTCTCGCTGGTCGTCCGTTGTCAAAGAAAATGATGGCTGATGTCGCCTTCGGCTGGAAGCTGGCCAAGGAACTGGGGCGGCTCGACATCGGCCAGACCGTCGTCGTGAAAAACCGTGCTCCACTGGCGCTTGAAGCAATCGAAGGTACTGATGAGTGCATTCGACGGGCGGGCGAGCTCTGTCGGGCTGGTGGCATGACGGTGGTGAAGGTGGCCAAGCCGCAGCAGGATGAACGGTTTGACATGCCCACGATTGGCATCGGCACCTTGCAGTCCATCCGGGCCGCTGGCGGCCGGGTGCTGGCGATTGAGGCAGGGAAGACGATTCTCGTCGATCGCGACCAATTGACCGGCTATGCCAGCCGCTGCGGCATTTCGATCGTCAGCTGCTTTGATGTGGCAGGCGTGCCCCTGCTGGAGCAGCCGCGGTACGACGCTGCCTGACTGCCCGATTCGCGGGCGGGGATGCAGTGGCGGTAGAATCTTTGGCATGAGCAAGACCACCCTTCCAACTCGTGTCGCTGTACTCGGCCAGCTGGTTGTGCTGTCGTGCATCACTGCGGCTGCTGCTGAACCTGAAGGGGGGCAGTCGTTGCCGCCGCTGGCGATTGACCTGCGGATTGACCGGCGTATTGAGATTCCTCCACCGCTGACCCACTACCGGGGTCGGGAAATCGCCCAGACCATGCACTACACCGGTGCACCTTGGCTGGTGCGAGAAAGCCGGCAGCGAGAAGAAGACTGTCGGATGCTGCTGGAGGCGCTAGAGATCAGGCCGGGCCAGACCATCTGCGATCTGGGCTGTGGAAATGGTTTCTATACCCTTGAGCTCGCCCGTCGGGTGGGTCCTGAGGGAACAGTCTATGCCGTTGATATCCAGCCCGAGATGCTCAGGTTGCTCGTGGTGCGGGCACGAAAGGAAAAGCTCTTCAACATTCGACCAGTTCTCGGCACCATGATCGACCCGCGTCTGCCGGCCGGGAAAGTCGATCTGGTTTTTTGTGTCGATGTCTATCACGAGTTCTCTCATCCTGAGCAGATGCTAGCTGAAATTCGTGAGAGCCTTAGCCCCACCGGGCAAATCGTGTTGGCAGAATTTCGTGGTGAAGATCTGGCAGTCCCAATCAAGCCGCTGCACAAGATGACCAAGGCCCAGGTGAAGCGGGAACTTGAACCCAATGGCTTCACACTCGTTCGGGAGTTTGACCAGCTTCCTTGGCAGCACCTGATGTTCTTCGGTCGGGCTGATAAGTAGCCGTAAAAACCATCTCGGTCGGGGCGACCTGTGTGATCAAGCCAGGTTTTCCTCTGCGCTCAGGGAAAGCCAAGCAGGACCGGCAGCCCTCACCGGCCACTCACGGGCCGCCGTGCCCGTGTGAACGTCTGCCATCTCCCTACGCTCTGCCCTGTTTCCTGCCTTACGGAAGCTGGCAGCTGTTGTCGTCGCAGCGTCCGGCAAGAAGGAGACGCCGCTTGGCAATAAAGGCGTAGAGGGCATTCCAGAGTGGGAGCGATCCTGGAATATGCAGCAGCAGAGCAAGCGGCCAGAGCGGTGGGAGTCGTCGTGAGAGATATCGTATCGCTACGGCTCCGCCACGGGCTTGTCCCTGACGATCGACGACGAACATCTGCTGCTGAAGTTCTTCTGGCGAAATCTCTGGAAACGTTTCACTCACGCTCGGCTCATGGGATGAGGTGAAACGCAGCCGGCCCCACCAGTCGAGCCAGCGAAGGACTGCAATCTGACGGCGACAAAATCGGCACTGGCCATCAAAGAGGACCGTGTCGTGATCGGGCTTGGTCTGGGTGGTGATCATCGTGGTCCAGAGTGAGCTAAACTCAATCGTTCAAGCCCCGCGGATCTACTCCCTGATCAGTCCCCGTGGCAACGTGCAGAGGTTGAGGATGGTGATGGCCCCGACTGAAATCAACAGCCATGGCGCCCATTCCGGGGCTGAGATAAGCCGGCCACTTCCACCGGCCAAAGGAACAATGACGGCAGAGTCAACAAATAGTAGTTCGATACCGACCACGGCGGCGAATATTCCGACCGCTAAAAACATGCTCTTCCACATGACGCTGCCCAAACTCCTCAGGGGATGGTGCTGAACTGCGGCGACGTGCTTTTCAACCGCTCTCTGGCTCATCGGCAGGCGGCTGAACATGGCTCAAGGAGGCCAGCGAAGCTGGTCAAATGAGCCGGTTGTATGAATCGTGCGGCTACTGGCCAGCAGCATCAGCGGGTGGCTCCGCCTCGGTATCGGTAGCCTGCTTGGGCGTGCTGCCCCGGCGTTCGGTGCCAGTGCCAGGAACCAGTTGGGGCTTTCCGCTGGTGGTTTCGACAATTTCCCGGAGATCGACGCCGTCAATAACCTCGGCCTCGATCAGTCTGCTGGTGACGGCCTCGAGTGAGCTCCTGCGGGTCTGCAGAATCTGCCGGACCTGCTCAATAGAAGAATCGATGATCCGCCGCACTTCTTCATCGATCTCGCGGGCGGTCTCTTCACTATGGCTGCGGCTTGCTCCTAGATCGGCACCACCGCCTGTAAGAAATGGCGACCGCTGGCTTTCACGGTAATTGACCCGGCCAAGTTGACTCATGCCGTAATCCATCACCATCGAGCGGGCAATCTCACTGGCCCGTTCCAGATCGTTTTGGGCACCGGTTGAGACATCGTCATAGACCATTTCTTCCGCAATCGTGCCAGCCAGCAGCACCTGGATCCGACTTTCCAGTTCACTCTGGGTGAGCAGGTACCGGTCATCTTCCGGACGCTGCATGGTGTACCCCAGAGCAGCCAGCCCCCGGGGGATGATTGAGACCTTGTGAATCGGATCGGTATTGGGAAGCGAGTAGGCGACTAAGGCATGGGCTGCCTCGTGATAGGCAACCCGCTTCTTTTCGTCTTCGTGGATGACCCG
>RGBY01000132.1 GCA_009919445.1 Planctomycetia bacterium | reverse complement strand
AAGTCCGTCCCTGTTGAACACCGACATCACCCCGTCGCTGACATTCGTAGCAAGAATGTGAAGCCGGGGATTTTCTGGAAGTTCATAAAGGCAAGTGTCACCGTAGAGTTGCTCTCGGTAGTACCGCTCCAGCACTGCGTTCGGCGTAAGATGTGCAGTCTCTCTTCGTGCCAGTTTTCCAAGAAGACTGAGCGTGTAGAGCAGTGGAAGCCGGCGGACGATGTGGTTGCGAACATCGAACTGCACAAACCGCACCACCTCGGAGGCCGCGGCCGCGAACTCTTCTTCGCTTCCGGTGTAGCGGTCCCAGTTCATTACCAGATGAGCGGCGAGGATCGTTCCCCCTGAGACCGAGGCGATATCCGAAACATCCTGAAGCTGCCCAGAATCGCGGAGATAGCGGACCACACCAAGGTGATAAAGTGTTGCGCGAAAACCGCCACCTGAGAGGGCCAGACCGAGCTTTGGCATCGTCGCAGATCTCCAATATCACCAGACAAACAGCAATTACCGACGCCGTTGTCGCCGGCCTACTCGTAAGCCTACACCTCGACCTTGCGGAATGGGTCGAGTTTTCGGCCTGCTGGTCGCCCCGCCAGCCTGCCAGCAACCCAAAGATGCCGGATCTGCCGGTTTTGCCGCTGCGGCCATCCCCTCAGTTGTCACGCACATGGTTTGGTGTCATCGTTATGGTTTGATGGACATCACCCTACGGGGGCTTTCAGCAATGCTGGCAGCTTTCTGTGATTGCAGATGTTCACGATTGAAAAGGGGAGGCAACCTAATGAATGAATTCGTTCAGCACCATCGTTCCACACGGCCCAACTGGCTGTGGCTGCTCATCGGGGCAGTCGCACTTCCCGCAGTCACCGTGAGCGGTGGTGAGTATCTTTCAGGCATCACCTGGCCCGAACCGCCAATCGTGACCCCAGGCAAGACTGATCAGGATCCACCGAGCGACGCCGTTGTTCTGTTTGACGGGACAGATGCCTCGGCCTGGCAGGGAGCTGATCGCTGGCGGGTTGTCGATGGCGTGCTGATTGCTGGCAAGGGCATGATTTCGACGCAGCAGACCTTTGGTGATTGCCAGTTGCATATCGAGTGGTCAGCCCCGCTTCCCGCGAAGGGAAGCGGCCAGGCACGAGGCAACAGCGGCCTCTTTTTCGGGCCCTACGAGATCCAGATTCTCGACTCTTACGACAACACAACCTACTTCGACGGTCAGGCCGCCGCGATCTATAAACAGACCCCGCCTCTGGTAAACGCCATGCGGAAACCGGGCGAGTGGAATAGCTACGACGTCATCTGGCAGGCACCGCGGTTTCAGGATGATGGGGAACTCCTGAGTCCGGCAACCGTCACGGTGGTTCACAATGGTGTCGTCGTCCAGAACCACTTCACGCTGCTCGGCGACACCCCCTACAACCGCCCCCCTCGCTACAAGCAGCACCCCGCGGATCTGCCGATTCGGCTTCAAGACCATGGCAACCCCGTACGGTTTCGCAACATTTGGGTGCGGCCTCTCAAGCCCCTAGAGGGGAAGCGGACCGCCCCAGCAGGCATTCGCGAACAATGAAAACCAGCGTCTAAACAACGCCAATCGAAAAATCGTCGGCCACCCGCGCACGGACAGGCAATCTAGGCAAGAATTGAGGGCAAATATTCTCCGTTTCCCCCACCTGTCGTCGCCATGGCTATTTTCTCGTCAATCGCCAAAGTTGGCTCACGGCCAGTCCTCCGCTGGGGCCTGATTGGGCTGGGCCTCTGTGGGCTGGTTGCAATCTGGTATTTCGCTGATCGCCTCCTAGTCGATCGGCAGCCAATCGTGGTCGGAATCCTTCATTCCGAGACGGGACCGATGGCTGTCAGCGAGTGCTCGATGATCGATGCCGAGGTGCTTGCGCTTGAGCAAATCAATGCGGCAGGCGGGCTGCTGGGACGGCCAGTTCGCTGGGTCATCGCCGACGGCGAATCTGATTGGCCCACCTTTGCCCGGGAAGCGGACCGACTCATTCATGAAGAGCAGGTCAGTGTGATCTTCGGCTGCTATACCAGCGCAAGCCGCAAGAGTGTCCTCCCCGTCATCGAAGACGCAGACCACCTCCTTGTCTATCCCATGGCCTACGAGGGCCTGGAAACATCTCCACAGGTCATCTACACCGGTGCAGCCCCCAACCAACAGATCACGCCGGCCGTGCAGTGGTGCCATAGCGAACTCGCCGCCAGACGATTCTGGCTGATCGGCTCTGACTATATCTGGCCGCACTGCGTCAATGAGATCATCAAAGATCAGATCGCAGGGCTTGGGGCCACCACACTTGGTGAAGCATACGTGCCCTTTGGCAGCACAGACCTGGACGACTTCGTAGAAGAGATCGCCACTTCCAAACCAGATGTTGTTCTCTGCTCTGTAGTTGGTGACTCAGCGTTGGCATTTTTCAAATCGCTACGAAAGGCGGGAATAGATCCTCACGAAATACCGGTTGTGGCTTTTGCTGTTGCAGAGGATGAATTGCGGCATATCAACCACGCCGACATGGTCGGCCACTATGCGGCCTGGAACTATTTCCAGTCGATTGATCGCGAGGAGAACAGGCGGTTCGTCGCCGGCTTCAAGGATCGCTTTGGTGACGATCGGGTGACCAGCGACGTCATCTCAGCTGCCTATAACAGCGTCAACCTCTGGGCCAATGCCGTTCGCGAAACGGGCAACACCGATGTCCAGCAGGTACGAAACGCCATACGGCACCAGAGTCTGAATGCCCCCGAAGGCATCATCGCCGTTGACCCCGAAACCCAGCACACCTGGCGGCCCGTCTATCTGGCCAAGATCCGGTCTGATGGTCAGTTCGACATTGTCTGGACCAGTGGGGTTGCTGTCCGGCCGGTGCCCTATCCGATTACCCGGTCACGTTCTGCCTGGGCCACCCTTGTCGAAGACTTCCACCGCAGCTGGGGTGGATGGGCCAATACGGCCACGTCCCTGCCCCCCGTACAAGCCGCTCGGGAGGCCAACTAATGGACACTGCTCCAATTCGACAACAGGCCAAGCCCCGCCGTGCCTTGTCGCTGCGGCTCTTATTCTGGTTCTTGATCATTTCGCTGGTTCCCTGCGGCCTGCTGACGGCCATTACCGGACGGCTTGCCAGCCGCGCTCTCGAAGACACCGTCCGCGAACGGCTCGTGCAGATCGCTTCAACCCGCGCCGGCCAGTTAGAAGCCTATGCGGCCGAACGCGTCCAAGATGGCACCACCCTCGCACGGGCGCCCACGGTGATCGAGGCAGTCGCCAGCCTGGCTGAAACCGCAGCAACGCCAGGACAGGACACGAGGGAGCAGCTCGAAAAGGCTGCCAAACCGTTCACTGATTTCCTGAGCTATGTCACCAACTCGTTTGGCTACCGCAACCTGCTCCTCATTGATAGTCAGGGGCGGGTGCTTTTCTCGCTCAGTAGTGACCTTGCTCCTGGCATGCACCTGAATGAAAAAAACTTCGCTGAGACCGAGTTGGCCAAGGGCTTCGACCGCTCCCGCACGCTCCTCCAATCTGAACTCGGTCGCTTTGAGCCGTTTGGAGCAAGCGGTACGCCCCTCGCCTTTGTCACCTCCCCGGTCTTTTCCGACGGCATGGTGGTGGGTGTGCTTGCCCTGGGGCTGAGCCCTGATCATGCCTGGCAGATCCTCGCCGACACGACGGGGCTGGCGTCAACCGGTGAAATTCTGGTCGCTGAACGGCTCGGCGACGTCGCCCGCATCACTGCACCACTCCGGCACCGTCCCGACGCCGCCTATAGCCTGACCGTCTCGCTCATGGCCGATGAGGCTCTTGCAGCCCGCCGGGCCTCCAGTGGTGACCGAGGCTATTCGATCTTCCCCGACTACCGCCGTCAGCAGGTGGCAGCAGCCTGGTGTTACCTGCCGAGTTATCGCTGGGGCCTTGTCGCCAAGCAGGATGCGGACGAGGCCTTTGCCCTGGTCCGCTTTCAGCGTTCCCTCATCGTCGCGCTTCTTGGTGTGACCGTTGTGCTTGTGGGGCTTGCCGCTGTCATTGTCGCCCGCTCAATCAGCAGGCCGATCCGTCAGGCCGTTGACCTGGCTCGACGAGTTGCCGCTGGCGACCTCCGTGGAACGATTGCCGTTTCCTCCCGCGACGAAACGGCGCTTCTGCAGGAAGCCCTCCTTACCATGACCGCTGACCTCCGCACACTCATTGGTCGCGTGCAGACGTCGACCGACGCCATTGCCACAACAACCTCGATTTTGCAGTCAACTGGTGCCGAGCAGCAGCAGGTCGTCGGCCGGCTGAGTGAGTCAACTTCTCAGACAGTTGCAGCCGTAGAGGAAATCACCGTCACAGGCAAGGAACTGGCAGAGACCATGGACACCGTCAGCGACATGGCCGGCCAGACGGGAGCCAAAGCCATCGAAGGGCGGGAGAACCTTGCCAGCATGGACGCCACCATGCGGAAACTAGCCGAAAGCACGACATCGTTTGGTTCGCGACTGGCCGTTATCAACGAACGGGCCAGCACGATTAATCTCGCCGTCACCACCATCGCCAAGGTAGCTGACCAGACTAATCTGCTCTCGATTAATGCCGCCATTGAAGCTGAAAAGGCGGGCGAGTACGGCCTTGGTTTTTTGGTCATCGCTCGGGAGATCCGTCGCCTTGCCGACCAGACAGCCGTGGCATCACTTGAAATCGAACAGGTCGTCAAAGAGATGCAGATGAGCGTCTCCGCCGGTGTCATGGAGATGGACGCCTTCACCAAAAGCGTCGACACCGGAGCTGAAGAGATCGCTGGCGTCTCGACGCAACTTGCCGAAATCATCACCGCCGTGAAGGGCATTTCTGATCGCTTCAGCCAGGTTGCAGAGGCAACGCAGGCCCAAAGCGGTGGGGCCGAACAGATCCGTGATGCCATGATTCAGGTCGCCGACGGTGCAAACCAAAGCGAGAATGCGTTGGGAGCTTTCCGGGAAGCCACAGCTGATCTCCAGCAGGCTGCCGACGGGCTCCACCGGGAAATCACCCGGTTTACCCTCTAGCGGGTCAATTCGGGTTTTTACCGTTTTAGCCGGGTTGTGTATTGTGGTGGTGGTTTCCACACCCTTTTCACCCGGAGATTTCCCCGATGAGACGCTCGTTGCTGGCCCTGCTGGCCACCGCCCTACTCTGCTCCACTGCATTTGCCCATTGTCAGGTTCCCTGCGGCATCTACGGTGATCAACTGCGCTTCGAAAAACTACTCGAAGACACCAAGACAATTGCCAAAGCCCAAGGCCAAATCGAGGAACTCACCGCTGCAGGCCTGTCTGGCCAATCGGCAAATCAACTGGGCCGCTGGATCATGACCAAGGACGAGCACGCCGGGGCGATTCAGGCGACGATTGCTGATTACTTTCTCGCTCAGCGGATTAAGGCCGATTCCGACCGCTACGTCGAGCAACTCAAGGCAGCCCATGCAGTCACTGTCGCTGCCATGAAGTGCAAGCAATCAGTCGATGGCGTTACTGCCGAGTCGCTCGAAGCGGCTATTCTCAATCTCTACCGGGCCTACGAAGGCAAAGAGCCCGACTTCCACTAACCCAGCCGAATCTCCTCAATGTTTAAGCCGAGTAAACTCAGATCCACTCGGCACCAAGGTTGCTTTCTCCCCGGCGGACCCATCAGTCCGTCGGGGAGTTTCCTTCAACACTGGAGGCCGCAGCATGGCAGCACCGTATCTTGTTGGCCTGACGATTACAGGTGGTGGTATGGCGGTGCTGATAACCGCTGCCCTGGCCGTGACGGCCACATGTCTGCTCACCCTCGCCTACAATCGCCTTGTCCGGCGGCACAATCTGGTCAAGGAGGGCTCCAGCGGCATTGATGTTCAGCTCAAACGGCGACATGAGCTTGTCCCCAACTTGATTGCCTGTGTTCAAGGCTACGCGTCATTCGAACGCTCCGTCCTTGAAGACGTCACCCGCCTGCGGACTGCGGCTGACACCGCCACCACCATGGCCGAGATCAACCTCGAAGAAAACCGTCTGACTAGCGGCCTGAAATCACTGTTTGCACTCGCCGAGGCCTACCCAGACCTCAAGGCAAACGCAAACTTCGCCCAACTCTCAGGCCAGTTGGTCGAAATTGAAGACGCCCTTCAATATTCCCGTCGCTACTACAACGGTGCTGTTCGAGACCTCAACATCGCGGTGGAGTCATTTCCTTCCAATCTCGTGGCCAACTGGTTCCGATTCGTTCCAGCTGAATACTTCGAGGTGGAATCGATTGGTGAACGAGCCGTCCCCCGAGTTTCCCTGGAGGGTCCATCATGAACCTTTCTTTCCAGAATCGACGCACCTGGCAGAGGCTCTTCCGCGTCATCCTGCTCTGTTTTGGGCTGACCTGTCCGCTCTCAGCAGATGCAGCCGAACGCATCAACTCATTTCGCAGTGATTTAGTGGTCGCCGCCGACGGGCTCTTTGACGTCACCGAAACGATCACGGTCACTGCAGAAGGTGACAAGATCAAGCGGGGCATCTATCGGGACATTCCGGTCCGCTACGCTGGCGGCCCTTTCGGACTCAAGACATCAGTCCCTTTCAATCTCATCAGCGTTACGTACGACGGACAGCCGGCCTCTTTCCATACTGACTCACACGACATTTTCACCCGGATCTACATTGGCCAAAAGAACATCACCATTCCTCACGGGCAGCACACCTACGTCATTCGCTACACGACCCGCCAACTGCGTTTCTTTGAAGACCATGACGAGGTTTATTGGAATGCGACCGGACATGCCTGGGCGTTTCCAATTGATGAAGTTACCGCCACCGTGACCCTCCCGCCGACGGTTCCTCTCGATCAGGTCGATCCTGAGGGCTATGTGGGCCGGCTCCGTTCAAAGAATCAGCAAGACCTGACTGCGGAGGTGAGCCTCAATCAACGCCAGGTGATCTACAAAACAACACGCAAACTTGGTGCCAATGAAGGGCTGACGATCGTCGCCCGGTTTCCAGCCGGCATAGTCGAGCAGCCATCAGTCATCAGGGGGGTATGGGACGACCCGTATTTTCGCTGGGGATTCGGTGGGCTTGCTGTCGTCCTGGGCTACTACCTGATTGCGTGGTGGCTCGTAGGGCGTGACCCGGCGAAGGGT
>RGBY01000131.1 GCA_009919445.1 Planctomycetia bacterium | reverse complement strand
TGCTTCATGTTGTTTGAGCAGGCCAGTCTGCGGGCCGACTCTCGAGCCTGCTGAACGGCAGGCAGCAGAAGCCCAACGAGAATGCCAATAATGGCAATGACCACAAGGAGTTCGATGAGGGTGAAACCACGACGTCGGGCCGGCCGGCCGTCGTCGAGCATTGCTGGGCTGAGTGAACGCATGGCAGATGGTCTCCAAGAAAAAAGGTGAAAAGCTGGAAAAGACGAAAAGAAAAGTCCATTCATTATCGCCCCATAAAGCGGTAAAAGACAGGCCTTGGCCGCCTAGGTGCAAACGAGTTGCAGGTAGTCTAGAGCCCCAGACGCTCTTAGTCAAGGATTCGATCAGGAATTATCTGAGCGGGTTTCGTCTTTGCAGGAACAAGTCCTGCCCGCAAGTGAACGGAACGGGTAAGAAGCGAGTTTGAAGCCATATTTCACGATCGCTACCGCACCAGCGGCATGGCAATCGCTGTCCTACCGTCCGTGCCACCCCTACGCAGCGGGCAACCGGTCTGTTCGATGCAATCGCCATGGTGCGATATCCCCGCCAGGCTATTCATGCTGCCCGGGAAGGAAGTCGATGGCTCCAGATGGGGGACAGGTTGCGTCTCGGACTGTCCCGCCGAACCGATAGCTGCTTTCTCATCAGATCGGCGACTGGCCTGACAGAACCTGTGTCGGGCCGTCACCCCCCCTCGAGGCGAGACGGAGTTTTGGATCGATGAACGCACCCCTGAAACACCTCCTCAGTTTGAACCACTGGATGTGGCGGTCTGGTTGCCTCATGCTAGTCGCTGCCTGTTTGACATCGGTCAGTTCAGCGAGTGAAAGCATGGTCGAGTCAGACACCATTTCATTCGGTGGAGCATCTTTTGGGAACAGTTCCTGTGACTGTGCCAGTAACCGGCAGCCGCCTTGGCATGGCAATGTTGCTGGGCCCTGCTGTAATCGCCCCTGCTGCCCGCCGCCGACGCTGTTTCATGCCGATCCCTGGGGGCAACTCGAAGCCCGTCGCGAGGCCCGTGAGCATTGCGTGGAATTGCCCTCAGCATTTCCTCGCTTTGACGGCTGGCGGAAGGGCCATATGCCTTCACCACGCCCCCTCTCATTGCCTCGATGCCATCACTGTGGGATGCCGGTTTACCCAGGCATGTAGCTGCCAAGAATCCTTGGCACGAGGGTGATGACCACGGCAGAAATGATCACCGCCCCGGCGAGATCAAGCAGAATGCCCGCCTTCATCATGGCGCGGAGCGGGACACGACCAGTGCCGTAAACAATCGCATTGCAAGGCGTACTAACCGGCATCATGAAACCCAAACTGGCGGCCAGCGTGGCGGCAATCGCCGTCGCCAGGGGGTCACCGCCAGCAGCCGTTGCCAGGGCAATGGCGACCGGCACCACCATATTGGCACTGGCAGTATTGCTGGTGAACTCACTGGTGAAGACGGCCACAACACTGGCGGCAGCAATGAGCAGCCAGCCACCACTGCCACTGGGAAGCCATGCAGTCAGGCCGGTGCCGATGGCTTCGGCAAGACCGGTCTGAAAGGCGAGGGAACCCAGTGCCATGCCGCCACCGTAGAGCAGAATAATGCCCCAGTCGATTCCAGCGGCCTGCTGCCAAGTAAGTACTCGGGGTGTTTGGGACGCAGCCGATTTTTGGTTGCCGGGCAAGATAAACAGGAGGATCGCTCCGATGATGGCAGCGACACCCTCAGGGATATGAGATCGAAACCACAGGCAGAGCGGGTGTTCACTCCCGAGTGTCAGCGTCAAAAGTCCGGGCATGACCCACAGACCAACCGTTATCCCAAAGGCTGTGGCAGTGGAACGCTGGGCTGTGGTCCAACGACCGAGGTGCTCCCGCTCAGTCGCAACGAGTTGATTCATGCCAACGATTCGGGGGACGCCTGCCGGAAAGGCGAGTGCCAAGAGCAGGGTCGCCAGACTGATCAGACAAAGTGCGGCCGGACCACCCACCAGACACCATTCAAAAAAACTGATCTGCACACCAAGTTGCTGCCCAATAAACGCGAGGCCAATCACGTTTGGGGGCGTTCCGATCGGTGTGGCCAGCCCGCCGATTGAGGCCGAGAAAGCGACGCAGAGGAGCAGGCCGGTAGCGAATGCTGGGTTTGGACAACTGCCGGAACGGCGACCTGCCTCCTCCACGGCATCGAGCATGCCAACCACAATCGCAACCATCATGGCAGTGGTGGCGGTATTCGAAATAAAACCGCTGACAACACCCGAGACCGCGGCGACGGCCAGCATGATACGAAGTGGCGATTCCCCGACCGCCGGGAGGGCAAGCACGGCAAAGGCCAGCCTCCGATCCAGCCGATGGATGCGTATGGCCTCAGCCAGAATGAATGATCCGATAAACAGAAAGACCAGCGGCTGAGAAAAGGGACGGAAGACATCAGCCGCTGGGGCGACCCCTGCCACCACACAGGCCGCTGCCGCCAGCAGGGCTGACACTGGCAAGGGGAGGGCTTCGGTGACCCAGAGTACGATCACCCCGGCCAGAATCCAGGCAAGCGCTGTGGCTTCGTAGGATAGATCCATGCGTCTCTCTGTCGCCTAGAAGTGAGTAGACGAGAAGAAATAGCCGAGAAGCACTTAACGACATGGATGCAGAGCGGCTGAGGCAGCATCTTGCCCTGCCTCCTGCCGCACCGCACCCCACCAACAAAACTCACTGAGCCTGAAGGCAGCCTGAACCGAACTTACTTCAGCGCCGCCTGGGCAGCAGCAAGCCGCGCCACCGGCACACGGAATGGCGAGCAGCTCACGTAGTCCAACCCAATCTCGTGGCAGAAGTGCACCGAGTGGGGGTCGCCACCATGCTCACCGCAGATGCCGAGCTTGATCTTTTCTCGGGTGCTTCGTCCCTTCTTGACCGCAATTTTCATGAGCTGACCAACACCGGAAACATCAATTGAGGCAAAAGGATTTGCCTTGAAGATGCCCTCTTCCGTGTACTTCGCCAAGAAAGACCCCATGTCATCGCGGCTCATGCCAAGCGTTGTCTGGGTGAGGTCATTGGTGCCAAACGAGAAGAACTCAGCCGTTTCAGCAATCTCATTGGCTGTTAACGCCCCTCGCGGAATCTCGATCATGGTGCCAACGAGGTACTTGATCTTCTGCCCGGTTTCTTTCTGAACTAGCTTGGCCACCTCGTGGATAATCGCCACCTGGTTATCAAGTTCCTTCTTGAAGCCGACCAGCGGCACCATAATTTCTGGCCGCACCTTGATGCCCGCCTTCTGAACCTTGGCTGCTGCTTCGAAAATAGCTCTGGCCTGCATAGCAGAGATTTCGGGGTAGCTGATTCCCAGCCGGCAGCCGCGATGGCCGAGCATCGGGTTGAACTCATGGAGTGAGGCAACTCGCTTGGCGACCGCCTCAGGCTTGAGTTTGAGTTTCTTGGCCAGGTCCGCCTGTGACTTGGCGTCGTGAGGCACGAACTCATGGAGCGGCGGGTCGAGCAACCGAATGGTTGCTGGCCGGCCTTCGAGAGCACGGAAGATGCCCTCAAAGTCATCACGTTGGTAGGGCAGCAGTTTTTCCAGAGCCTCGCGACGAACCTCTTCAGTCTCCGCGAGAATCATTTCCCGCATGGCGTCGATGCGATCACCCTCAAAGAACATGTGTTCCGTCCGCGTCAGGCCAATGCCTTCAGCACCAAAGGCGATTGCCTGCCGGACCTGCTCGGGAGTGTCGGCATTTGTTCGCAGGCCCAGCTTCCTGTGCTTGTCGGCCAACTTCATGATGAAGTCGTAGTACTGGAAGACTTCCGAGTCTTTCGGCTTCATCGTTTTGCTGACGAGCACCTGCTTCAGTTCACTGTCGGCCGTTTCGATGTTGCCGGCAAAGACCTCCCCAGTGCTGCCATTGATCGAGATGGCATCGCCTTCTTTAAGCTTTTGATTTCCACAGGTCAGGGTGCCTTTGCCATAGTCAATGACAATTTCACCAGCGCCAGCCACGCAGACCTTGCCCATCTGGCGGGCGACGAGTGCGGCGTGGCTGGAGACACCACCACGGCTGGTGAGGATGCCTTCGGCGGCAATCATGCCTCGCAGATCCTCGGGGCTGGTCTCAATGCGGGCCAGCACCACGCGTTCACCTGCCTCGGCCAATTCTTCAGCCTTGGCTGCAGAGAAGACGAGTTGGCCGGCGGCGGCCCCTGGGCCGGCCGGGAGGCCAGCGGTCAACAGGCGGCCTTCCTTCTTGGCTGCGGCATAGGCCTTGTGATCGAAGATCGGAGCCAGCAGCTGGGAAAGGGCATCGGGGTCAGCGCTTTTGATGGCATGGCTTGGCGTCATTAGCTTTTGCTTAACCATGTCGTGAGCGATCTTCACGTAGGCAAGGGCCGTTCGCTTCCCGTTGCGGGTCTGAAGCATGTAGAGCTTCTTTTTCTCGACGGTGAACTCAAAGTCTTGGACGTCGCCAAACTTCTTTTCCAGTCGTTCGCGAACCTTCTCTAGTTGCTTGTAGGTGTTGGCAAAGACGGGATCATGCGCCATCTCGGTGACTGGCAAGGGCGTCCGCACGCCAGCGACAACGTCCTCGCCCTGCGCATTCACGAGGTATTCGCCGTAGAAGATGTCTTCGCCGGTGGCCGGATCGCGGGTAAAGGCGACACCAGTGGCACAGTCATCCCCCATGTTGCCGAAGACCATGGTCTGCACGTTCACGGCAGTGCCCCACTCATCCGGAATCTTGTACTTCCGACGATAGATGATGGCCCGCTCGTTCATCCAGCTGCCGAAGACAGCCCCAACAGCACCAATTAACTGCTGGAAGGGATCCTGAGGGAAGTTCTTGCCAGTACGTTCCTTGATGAGGCGGAAGTAGCGCTTGATCAACTCACGCAAGGCTTCCTCGGTCATTTCATTGTCATTTTCGATGCCGAGTTGATGCTTGAGGCCATCCATCACTTCATCGAATGGCTCATGCTCATTCTCATGCCGCTTCTGGACGCCCATGACAACGTCGCCGTACATCTGAATGAAGCGGCGGTAGGAGTCATACGCGAATCGCGGGTTGCCGGTAGCCTCGGCCAGGCCAGCAACGGTTTCGTCGTTGAGGCCGAGGTTAAGAATGGTGTCCATCATGCCCGGCATGCTGTCCCGGGCACCGGAGCGGACGCTGAGAAGCAGGGCGTTTTTTGGATCCCCAAACTTTTTCCCGGTCTCTTTTTCGGTGGTCTTTAGATAGGCCGCAATCTGATCCTCGAGTCCGGCCGGAAATTTCTTGCCGTTGGTGTAGTAATCAATGCAGACCTGGGTCGTGATTGTGAATCCGGGGGGAACGGGAAGCCCGATCTTGGTCATCTGCGCGAGGTTTGCCCCTTTGCCACCGAGCAGATCCCGCATCGTGCCGTCACCGTCGCACTTCGACTTGCCGAAGTAGTAGATCATCCGTCCCGATGCTTTGGCTCCACTGGCCTTCTTGCGAGCAACCTTCTTTTTGGCAATCTTCTTTTTCGCGAGCTTTTTGGCCATCGGGTTCTGGAACCTTTCCTGGTCGAGTCGGGGGGCGTGGGGGGGAACGCGCAGAAACGCTCCTGCGAGTCGCTGTTTTCTTTCTTGCGAGTGAGAATCTACGGGCAGAATGGAGGGGCGTCAACGAGCCCTAACCGCTCCCGTTCAGCGAGGATGGGAAAAGCCTGGCAGGGCCAGAATTCTCGACCGAGACGACGCTGCGGGGTAAACTCTCAGGAATCAAAGGCCCAAAGCCCGTGGATCGACTTCTTTAAGAAGTCCGCGCCAGATGTTTTCTGGCGGCGAAGCGGTGTCGATCAGCGAGGTGTTTTCGATGAGTCAACGCAAGGCGGGTGATTGCTCCTGTGCGGCCAGCAGAGTGGCCGAGGCCCCACCAGAGAGTGGGTGGCTGGCGGGCGTTCTAGCCGTCATGGCGGCTGGCTTGCTTTGCATCTGGCCTCATGCGGCGGCGAGTGAGCCAGCGGTCGTCTCGTTCAATCACGATATTCGCCCGATCCTTTCCCATAACTGCATCGCCTGCCACGGTCCTGATGAACATGACCGGCAGGCAGGGCTGCGGCTTGATATTCGTGAATCAGCAGTCGCTGAACTCGACAGCGGCCTGCGGGCGATCGTGCCGGGTCAGCCCGCTGCAAGCGAACTGGTCACCCGGATCAGGGAAACCGACCCCGACCTGATCATGCCGCCACCAGAAAGCAATCATCTCCTGACGGCGGACCAGAAAGATCTACTCGTCCGCTGGATTGCCGCCGGCGCACCCTATCAGCCGCATTGGGCCTATGTGCCGCCCGAGCGACACCCGACGCCGGCCGTGCAGAACCCAGACTGGGCTAGCAACTGGATTGATCGATTTATCCTGGCCCGCCTTGAGAGCGAGGGTCTTCAGCCTGCCGCCGCTGCCGATCCAGTGACGCTGCTGCGGCGGGTCTCGTTCGACCTTACCGGCCTACCGCCAACACCGACTGAGGTTGATGCCTACTTGGCTGCCGACCCAACTAGGCGGTATGGGGAACTCGTCGATCGACTGCTGGCATCGCCGCGTCATGCCGAACGACTGGCAGCCTGGTGGCTCGACCTCGTTCGCTATGCCGATACCGTTGGCTACCACGGTGACCAGGACCACAACGCTTCGCCCTATCGCGACTGGGTAATCGCAGCGTTTCTGGCCAATATGCCCTTTGACCGCTTCACGCTGCTGCAACTGGCAGGCGATCTGATTGAGCCGCAGGATGGCGAGCATCCGGATGACCGGGTCCTCGCCGCTGCCTACAACAGACTGCTGCAGACAACTCACGAAGGGGGCCTGCAGGTCAAGGAGTACCGAGCGATCTATCAGGCCGACCGGATTCGAAATGTTTCTGGAGTCTGGCTCGGGGCAACCGTCGGCTGCGCCCAGTGTCATGACCATAAGTACGACCCGTATACCAGCCGTGATTTTTATGCACTGGGAGCATTCTTCGCCGACATCGACGATGAAAAACATATGGGGCGGGCAGGCTTTGGGGGGGCTCCAAACCGGACGCCGACAACCCGTGAGCCAGAGCAGGCTGTTGTCAGTCCATTTGACCGTGAGCAGGTAGCAGTCCTCGATGCAGAAATCAGGCTGCTGCGGGCCGCCCGCGTCTATCTTGCTACCGGGGCCAGCGGCGGCCTTGTCATCAGCATCTT
>RGBY01000014.1 GCA_009919445.1 Planctomycetia bacterium | reverse complement strand
CCGGAAAGCCGCGAGCGGAAGCGAGCGGACAGGGGCACCTTTGACGCTGCGGCCACTCCCGGTCTGCAGCACCGTAGCTTCAGCCTGCTAACAACTCTTCGGCCACCTGGCGGCCAGCCATCAGGGCACCGTTGATGGAGGCCGTGGTGAGGTGATCGCCACAGAGAAACAGCCCTGGAGCACACCGGGCATTCTTGGGACGAGCCAGTCGCACCTCCGGTGTCTCAACCGGGAGGGCACGTGGAACAGGAACCGTCGTCAGCTGCCGCCACCTCATTGCCTGCGGACCAAGCCAACCGGCTGCTTGCCGACAGATCGCATCTGCAAGTTCATCCGGGCTCCCCTCCCAGTCGCCACGGACCGAGACGTAAACCAGCGATTGCCCGGACGGGGCATACCCAGCGGCAACTGCTGACGGGACGGTCAGGTTGTCAATCGGCCCAACACCCGCCGGCTCGGCTGACACGATCAGGGTGGCTCCACAGGCAGGCTGCTGATCTGTAGCAAAGGCGACAAGCCTGGTGCCCTTGAAGGCAGGGGGCTGCCAGTGATGAAGCAGGCCTGCTGGCACCAGCCGTGCGGCAGCATCGGCAGCCGTCGCCACCACAATTGAATCGGCAGCCAGCCGGCTACCATCAGCCAGCACGACTACGCCACCACCACTCGCGACTGGCTCAATCCCAGCCACCGAACGGCCGGTCTGCAGGCAGCCTGCTGGCAACCCTGCGGCAAGTTGCTCAGGGATTGCCGCCATGCCACCTGCCGGCAGGCAGGCCCGGCCTAGAGAAAACATGGCGAATGTGAACTCAAACACCGGGGCTGCTGTGGTGAGTTCACGCTCCAGAAAAACTCCACCAAAAAACGGTTCAAAGAACAGCTCGATAAACCGAGGCGAAAATCCCCGGGCAGCAAGGGCGGCCCGCGTGGTGCGTTCATCTGCTGAAGCCGCCACCGCTGGATCAATCTGACCACGACGAACGCCTCTGATTACATCTCGCCGCAGCCGGGCCGTCCGCAAGCCATCCCCCACCCCAACCACTCCAGTTAGCACCGAGCGAAGGGCAGTCAGGGGCCGCCGCCACGGATCACTCACCGGCAGCAACCGGCCACCACTCGCGACCAGGGCCCCTGGCTCGAAGCGACCAAACGCCAGGTCTGCATGCCTGAGAAACCGCTGCCCCTCTGGGTAGGCATCAAGATAGACCTGAAAGCCCCGGTCAACGCGGAAGCCAGCGACTGTATCGGTAGCCACACGGCCACCTGCTCGATCAGCAGCCTCTACCAGCCTCACCCGCTTCCCGGCAGCCGTGAGGGTCCTCCCGCAGGCCAAGCCCGCGAGCCCGGCTCCAATTACGATGCAGTCAAACCTGTCCACGCCACCTCTCCACTGGTCACCAGCCTCAAGCCACCTGCGGCCATGCCTTCACCAATCACAGTGGCCGTACGATTGACTGGCTACGCCAATAGTCAAAGAGTGTCTCAATCGAATTCACTCCGCCCCCAACACCACTCTTGTTAACCCCGCCATAGGGCACGCCCTTGGGGAAGAGGTTGTGGGCATTGATCCAGCTGTTCCCAGCCACCATCGATTCAGCGACACGGGCAGCCCGCCCCAGATCGGTCGTCCACACGCTATTGGCCAGCCCATATTCGGTGTCATTGGCCATTGCCACCGCCTCGTCCTCCTGCTCAAACGTGGCCATATAGGCAACCGGTCCAAAGATTTCCTCACGGGCGGCAATGTTGTCGAGGGATCCCGCCAGCAGGCAGGGCTTCACGTAGTAGCCATCTTTTCCGGCGACTTCGGCCGCTCCTCCCGGCACGACAGCATCGGCCCCTTCAGCCACTCCCTTTTCAACATACCCAAGCACGCGGTCCCGCTGCTTGGCGTTGACGACCGGTCCCATCGTCGTGCCATTGTCAAGTTGATAGCCAATACTGACCTGATCGAGTGCCTGCTTGCAGGCAGCCACAAAGTCAGGATAGATCGACTTGTGGATCAGCCAGCGGGTGGCATCACAGCAGATCTGTCCCGTATGGAAGGTGATTGCTCCAACAAGCTGCCTGGCAGTGGCCTCAACATCAACATCCTCAAAAACGACCGCAGCCCCCTTCCCGCCGAGTTCGAGCTTGACTGGCACCAGGTTGCGGCCACAGGCCTCACCAACGAGCCGGCCTACCTCCGGCGAGCCTGTGAAGGACATTCGCTTGATTCCTGCGTTAGCCGACAGGGCCGCGCCGGCGACACTCCCCAACCCCGGCACCACATTGACAACACCCTCTGGCATGCCGCTCTCCCGGGCCAGTCGGGCGACATAGATCGATGCCAGCGGTGTATCTTCTGCTGGCTTCACCACCACGGTGTTGCCAGCAGCCAGAGCCGGGGCAATCCCCCAGCCCATCAACAGAATCGGGAAGTTCCACGGAAAGATGAAGCCGCATGCTCCCCACGGGTTACGCAGGGTCCAGGCCTCATGACCAGCAACTGCCAGCTGGCTCCGCCGCTGCACATGCTGGGCCATGTCAGCAAAGAATCGCAGTGATTCGATGAAGTTCTGAACGTCACCGGCGGCTGCTCCCGGCAACTTGCCGGCGTCGATGGCTTCGAGCTGGGCAACAATGTCTTTTCGGCTCTCAACCAGATCGGCAAAGCGGTGCAGCCGGACACCGCGATCATTTGGAGCAAGGGTGGCCCAGCCCGACTGCTGAAAGGCCTTGTTTGCAATGGCGACCGCCTGATCAACATCGGCCGCCGCGTAGGCATGCAGTTCAGCGAGTGGTTCGCCGGTCCCCGGATCACGGGTCTGGAATGTCTCCCCACTCGTGCCAGCCCAGTCATCACCACCGACGACTCCGGCAATGACGCCACTGGAAAGGAACTGTTCGACTTCTGGCAAGAGAGCTCGGGAGGCAGTGGCCATGGTCTTCGACTCCGTACTGGGAAAGGCAACCGTGAAGGCGGGCAGCCTCACTGGACGACACCCCACCCACAACACGCTATTCACGACTTCATCAAGCATAGCCGCGCAATTGGTCCGCTGTCGTGTCGACTTCCTTCGCCCCACAGAGCAAGGTCACCACACGAGCAGGCCCGCTCATCACGCCTCATCCGCAGCCACACTGCAGAGCTGGAAGTCCCTAGCGGGGAAGCCGCTCAAGCCACCGGGCAACAGCCAGACCACTCGAGGCCGCATTTTCCACACTCCCGCCTCCAAAGGCGTCACCACAGCAGACCACCGGGGGACTGGTGCTCAGGGGAATCAGCGGCGTTTTCAGAACGGTTTCGGGAAAGGCAAACTTCCACCGCTGGAGTGATGAATCGATTACCGCTGTGGCCGGATCACCATCGATCCAGGTGGCCGCCTGGGCTGTCAGGAGTCGCGTCACCTCAGCTGGATCATCTTCAAAATGCTCCCGGCTAAAGTCGCCTCGTGCCTGAATGGTGAGGCTAGGAAGTGGCGAAATCCCTTTCTGCTGATTATCGGTGATCCAGGCCACCGGCCCAGTTTCCACCAGCAATCCGCCCGGTGACGGGAGACGACTGGGTTGGTCGAGGACCAGCATCAACGAAAAGCAAGGCTCGTAGGTGATGGAGTCGAGCAATTCCCAGACGGCAGAATCGACCTGAGGTGGCATCAGGCCTCCAGCCTTGAAGAGATCGATCGCCTGGGGGACGGGTACCGTCACAATCGCAGCTGCCGCCGTCAGGCAGCCCCCTGCTTCATCAACAAGACGGACAAAGCCAGCCTGGCTGCTGATCTGCTTGGGGAGTGCGGTCATCCCGCGAACACCCCGCCAGCGGGCATGACCAGCCTCGTCCAGCGGTGCCGTAACAGGACCCTCCGCGGTTTTGGCTGACGGAAAAAGCTGACACCACGAGTCGACCAGCCCCGCCGCCTCCGCCTCGGCCACCAGGTTGCCGAAGGCGCGGCCCTTCACCGCGAATTGCTGAGCCCCATGATCACAGACTGCCTCTCCCAGACGGCGGGTCGCCATGCGTCCGCCAACCCCCCGCGACTTTTCCAGGACAGCCACCCGTCGCCCTGCCGCTGTTAGCACCGAGGCGGCCGCCAGCCCGGCGATACCAGCACCGACGATGGCAACATCAACCTGAGACGGGGCTGCTTCAGCTGGGGGCATGCCCACGTGACCTCCAGGCGGCGACCAGAATGGCAGTGAAGGGAACCCACCAGATCAGATCATTGGTGATGATGTTCCAGCCGAAGGCCAGCGGGAGTTTTCCCGACCAGAGTGCTTCGGCGAAACCAATCGGTCCCAGTACCTTCCCGAGGAGACCAACGAAGGTAATCGGCCAATGTCGCAGCGGGTCACTCGCGGCCAACAGGTATCCAATACCGTAGACACCAACAATCATTCCGATGCACTGCCAGAACTCGAGGTAACGCGGCGGCTCCATGCCAACCAAATCGAAACCCTTCTGCGGGGCAAGGATCGCAAATGCACCCCAGGCCAGGTTGTAGAGTCCAGCGGCGACAAGCGTCCACCGCATCCAGCTTGGAGCGGCAGCCGCCGGGACCGCTGGGGTTAGCCGCCGGGAAGACGACTCTGCGACAGGCGAAAAACTCGGTGGTGGGCTGGCAACACTACTCATACCCCCAACAATAGGCGCGTCAGATCATTTGTGCAGGGGATCCGACTACTTGCCAGCAATTCGCCGACTTCACAGCCGCCCATCAGCCCCACGGTGCGGGCCAACGCCTCTGGCGGCCATCTTGCGGTCGAGAAGCCCGTGAATATTCACCACCAGCGGCCAGTGGCTTGCGGGCAGATCAGCCACCCCAGCAAATAGAAAATAACTGAGCAGGTTTGGCACCGTATGGACCGGCAACCCGTCAAAGGTGTCATCCCACTTGGTCAGCCGAGAATAGAACACGGCAGCCTCGGTGATCGCGACTGCCTGGGCATGGTCAGGGGAAGCCAGCGGAGTCTTGTCACCCAGGCCCAAAACCAGCTGCGGCCGAAAGCGGCGAAACACCTTCGCCAGCGCCACCCGCACCTCAAAGCCATCGAAGAGCCGGCGATTCGGAAAACCAAGCTGCTCACGATGTGCCACCCCAAGCGTTGCTGCGGCAGCGGTGGCCTCAGCCAAACGCTGCGCTGGGCCACTCGAACGGGGTGTCGGCTCTCCGTCGGTGATGTCGACGATGCCAACCCGCAGCCCTTGATCAACCAGCCGCGCCAGCGTACCACCACAGCCAATTTCGACATCGTCAGGATGGGCCCCGACGGCAATCACATCGAGCGGTTCGGGCAGCTGCTCGTCCATGTCAGCCTGCCTTGGTCGCTGCCATCAGGAAATTAGGATTAATGGCCTCAAAACGAATCCGATCCATCTGCTCAACGCCGCGAGCAATATTCACCATCCAATAAGCGGCGTCATCTGATCGCGCCCGCAAGAGTGCATGGACAGCCGCAAGATTTTCAATGCTGTTACAGTTTGTCACCAGGCGACCACCCGGCCGCAATTTGTCCCAGGCCTGCTCAACGAGACTGGCCACGGCCCGACCGCTGCCGCCGACATAAATGCAGTGCGGTGCCGGCAGATCGGCCCAGGCTTCTGGTGCCCGACCGAGGATGGCCCGCAGGTTAGCCACGCCAAACCGAGCAGCATTCTCTTCGATGAGTCGATGATCGTCCGGGTCCATCTCGATCGCGTAGACGGTGCCCCGAGCGGCCAGTCGGGCAGCCTCGACTGCGACCGAGCCACTCCCTGCCCCGACATCCCAGACAATGCTCTCTGGGCTCAATGACAATTCAGCAAGTGCCAAACTGCGAACCTCGGCCGGGGTCAACAGCCCGCGTTTGGGACGAGACTGCAAAAAGAGCTCATCCCGATTCCCAAACAGCCGGCAGCCAGCCTCACCAGGAGGCTCAATGGGACCACTGGGACGCACCAGAATCATGACGTTGAGCGGCCCAAAGGAATCTGCCGCGATTTCAGCAAGGGTCCCCTGCGTCACTCGCTCATCGGGTGAGCCAAGGTTTTCACAGACGTAGGCCTGAAAGCCATGCAGCCCCTGCTCAAGCATCGCCTTGGCAACCGCAGACGGTGGCCATTGCTGGCTGGTAAACAGGCCTGCCGTGTCGACGGTGCGAATTTTGTCGACCACCCGTTCGATCGTGGAAAGACCAGACAGGTTTGCCAGGTAGGCGTCTTCCCAGCTTTCCTTTACCCGGGCAAAGGCCAACTGCATGCTGCTGACATGAGGCACGACCTCAAAGCGATCTTTTCCGAGCCGGTCACAGACAAATCGGGCCGTTCCGTAAAACAGCGGGTCGCCCGATGCCAACACGACAACCTGCCGGTCAGCTTCCTGCTCGATCCGCTCCACCAGCTCATCGAGGCTGGCAACCGTTTCCAGCCGCTCCTGCAGCGCCACCGGCACCAAAGACCGGCACGACTCTGGCCCCAACAAAAGGTGAGCCGCCTCGACAATACGGACGGCATGCGAGGTCATGCCCTCGACACCGTCATCGCCGACACCGACGATGAAAACCTTTTCAGCCGCCACCGTTTCTCCTCTTTGCCTGTGCCTGTCCGTGAACCTGCTCAGGCCTGAAACGAACTGCCGCAGCCGCAGCTCTTGGTGGCATTGGGGTTGTTGAAGGTGAAGCCACGCTTGTCGATTCCTTCATGGAAGTCGAGCGTGGTTCCGTCGAGAAACAGATCGCTTTTCTTATCGACCACAATCGCAACGCCATGCTGGTCTGACTTGGTGTCAGCCTGCGGGTCCCACTGGGTATCAAAGCCGAGGGAATACTGGAAGCCGCTGCAACCGCCCCCAGCCACACCGACCCGCAGGACGGTACCGTCCTCGAGTTTCTGATCGGCGATGATCTTCTTGACTTCGCTTGCTGCCTTTTCCGTAAGTGTGACCGACATCGGCGTCTCCTTCTTGCTCTCCGGGAATGCCCGCGCCGGCCGGCCAAAGCCGCCGCTCCAACGGGCAATAACAACACCCTAGTCTAGTCGCCAACCTTCAAGCGGGCAAAGCGGAGCGGTTCAGACGGCCGTGAGACGCCGGAGGGCTGCCACAATTTTCTCAGCGGCGGATTCGATTTCAGCTGGTGTGGTGAAGCGGGAAAGCCCCAGGCGAACGCTCCGGCGGGCTTCTTCCTCCGAGAGCCCCAGGGCCAAGAGCACATGGCTGGGACGGGGATGCTCGCTGGAACAGGCACTTCCGGCACTGGCTGCCACGCCCTCGTGTGCCAACTCCGCCAGCAGGGTACTGCCGTCAACACCGGGAAATTCAACATTGAGATTATTGGACAACCGCAGGCCGGCCTCCAGCGGCGGACCGTTGAGTCGCACCCCCGGCACAGCATCAGCCAGCAACTGCCAGAGCCGATTCCGCAGGGCCGCCACCGCTGCCGGCGTCCCCGGCAGCCCGGCAGCAGCCAGTTCGCAGGCCCGACCCATCCCGACAATGGCTGGCACATTGAGGGTGCCGCTGCGTAGCCCGCGTTCCTGACCACCACCAAAGAGAAGCGGGTCAAGCCGAACCAGCCGCTCGCGACGCCGCACGTAAAGCCCACCGACACCTTTGGGACCATGACACTTGTGTGCCGAAAAACTTGCCAGATCAGCACCAATCGCATCCATCGACACGGGCAGGTTGCCAATCGCCTGGGCGCAATCGACATGCAGAAGGGCACCCCGCCTGTGCACAAGAGTTGCCACCTCAGCCAGCGGCTGCAGCAGGCCGATCTCATTGTTGGCAAGCATCACCGAAACCAGCGCGGTCTGGTCCGTCATCGCAGCAGCCAACTGATCAAGATCAATGAGCCCGGGGATGGCCGCTTCTCGTGAGGCGACCGGCACCCGCATGACGGGCCACCCCTGCCGCTCAAGATGGGCTGCGGTGTCCAGCACTGCCGCATGCTCCGTCTCGACAACAACCAGTTGCCGGCCGGGCTGACGACTGGCAGCACCAGCCAAGGCCAGGTTCACACTTTCGGTGGCGCCGCTGGTGAAAATTACCTCGCGGGGCGTCACCCCAATGGCAGCAGCAACCTGTTCGCGGGCCACAGCCACAGCATCTCGAGCCTCAATGCCGAGGGCATGGGTGCCACTATCGGCATTCCCGTAGTGGTCGGTGAACCACGGCAGCATCGCCTCAAGCACCTGAGGATCGAGCCGCGTGGTGGCATGGTTATCGAGATAAATTGGCGACTCGGTCGTCATGCGGATAACTCCCGGTGACGCATCGGCCTCGGCAAGGCGGTGGTCCGGTCACCCAAGGCTGCCAGCCGCAACAGCATCGAGGGCAATCTGCGACCAGGTCTCAAAGCGTTCACGGTCAGCCAACAATCGGGCCAGCGGTTCAAAACCGCACTCGATCAACTCTGCCTCCCGTGACTGAACCTCTGGCCGTTCAAGTTCAAGGACGTGCACGATACCAAGGTGAACGCTGCCAACGGGTGTGGCGTCATCGTTGATGAGCCCCACGCAACGACTGCGGAACTGTCCACCAATGGCGACCTCCTCGGCGAGTTCTCGATGCATGCCCGCCTCGTAGGAGGCATCGTCTCCATGCTCGCCATCAGTGCTGGCGATATGCCCACCGATGCCGACAGATCGTTTGGCCCGCAGCCGCGCCTCACTCTGACCACCACCGCGGGTGTAGGCAAAGTAGTGCGGCACGCCATCCTCAGCCCGCCAGGAGAGCACGCAGTAGGGGATCAGCTGTTTAAACGAAGGGTCATCCTCAGCCGCTGCCCGCGGCATCCAGAGCGTCTGCTGCGGATCGAGTAGCGTGGGCAGGTAACGGTCGACCTCGCCGCAGAACCCCTGAAACATCCCGGCCTGTTCGAGCAGGCTCCGGGGCACAACAAGCACATCTTCCTGAGGGATCGAAGACAAGAGTGATGCTCCTTCCGTGGTAACTGAGGGATCTCGACAACGTGGCGGCGATTAGGAGAGACGGCCACACCAGGAACGCATGATACCCGAAGGCCGGCCCCGCGGTGCAGGGGCAGCCGGCTCCCTAACTGGATGATAATCGTTTCAGACAATCAGCATCGCGTCACCGTAGCTGAGAAACCGGTAGCGACTGGCAATTGCCTCAGCATAAGCCTGCTGGATCAACCCACGACCGGCCAGGCTGCTCACCAAGACCATCAGCGTGGTCCGCGGCATGTGGAAGTTTGTCAGCAGGCAGTCGACCGCATGGAAGGAAAACCCCGGACGGATAAAGAGCCGGGTTGAGCCGGCGTAGGCCTTAATGGTGCCACCCTGCGCTGCCGTCTCAAGGGATCGGACCGCCGTCGTACCAACAGCCACCACCCGTCCGCCACGTCTGCGGGTGGCCCGTACCGCTGCTGCGGTTTCCTCCGACACCTCACACCACTCGCTATGCATCGGATGCTCTGCAATGCGTGCCGTGCTCAGCGGACGAAACGTGTCGAGCCCAACGTGCAGGGTCACACACGCCTGCTCAACGCCAGCAGCCGCTACCGCTGCGAGCACCTCGGGGGTGAAATGCAGACCTGCTGTCGGCGCCGCTGCCGAACCGGGTTCTTCCGCAAACACCGTCTGATACCGGGCAACATCTTCGCCCCGGGCTTCTCCTCCACGGATGTAGCCTGGCAACGGCACACGGCCGACACGGCCTAAAAGGGCTGGCGTCGGCTCAGCGGTCACCGGCTCGACGAGCCAGGTTCCTCCCTCACCACGACCAACCAGCTGCAACTCAGCCGCAGCAACGCCTTGGGGGTCAGTCAAGACGATCCGCTCGCCAACAACAGGGCGACCCCTGGTTTTGGCCAGAATCGACCAGCGCCGCCGGTCGCTACCAGAATCAACCTCGGCCAGAAACAGCCCCTCCCAGCGACCACCGGTTTCGGCCCGATGGCCGACCAGCCGAGCCGGTACCACCTGCGTGTTGTTCACCACCAAGAGATCCCCTGGTGCCAGCAGGCCGGGGAGGTCACGAATGCCAGCATGTCGGAGCGAACCGGTTGTCCGGTTGACCACCAACAGTCGGGCAGCCGCCCGGTCGGCGAGTGGCTCTTGCGCAATCAAGTCTGCAGGCAATTGATATTCATAGGTGCCTGCAGCTTCAGGGTCATCTTCAGGGTGATCGCTCATGAATATGATCGTACCGCACCGCTGCGTTTTCTCGACGCCACGCCCCTGCCCGACCGGCCTACCCAACCGGCCCGCCCCAGCTGCCTGCCCAAGCGGATCCAGCCTCGCCCCGACAGTCGCAGGCGTTTCCGTCGTGCCGGGACAGGTTCAGGCGGTAAACTTGTACCTCCCCCTTTCGCCACCAACCACGAGTCTCTCTGTGACCGACCGTCCGCCCGCCGTCGACCCGCCTCTGGCCAGCAGCCAGCATGTCAGCGTGATGCCACGGGAGTCGCTCGCCTTTCTGGCGATCCAGCCGGGCATGACCGTCGTTGATGGCACCCTTGGCGGAGGTGGTCACACCCGCCTTCTGGCTCAGGCAGTCGGGCCCAGCGGCCGGGTGATTGCCATCGACCGCGACCCGGAGGCTATCAACCGGGCCGCCAAGGAACTGGCTGGTCTGCCCATTCGATTTGCCCAGGCCAATTTCCGTGATCTCCCTGAGGTGCTCGACGCCGTCGAACTCGATGAGGTCGATGCCGTGCTGCTTGACGTTGGCCTTTCGAGCGATCAACTCGCTGATCGCAGCCGTGGCTTCTCGTACGAGGCCGAGGGGCCACTCGACCTGCGGTTCGATCCAACGGAAGGAGAGCCTGCCTGGCGACTGGTCAACCGCCTCCGACCCGAGACGCTCGCCGACCTTATTTATGAGTTCGGTGAAGAACGCTATAGCCGCCGCATCGCCCGGAAGATTGCCCGGGTCCGCGAACGGCAGCCGATTGAATCGGCCCGCGACTTTGCCAGGCTGGTCGCCTCCGCCATTCCGCGTCAGTCACCACCTCCCCGCATCCACCCTGCCACACGCACCTTCCAGGCCCTCAGAATTGCCGTCAACGAAGAACTCAAGTCACTGCAAATTGCCTTGGAACGGATTCCCACAAGGCTGCGGTCCGGCGGCCGATTGGTGGTCATCTCGTTTCATTCCCTGGAAGACCGGCTGGTGAAGACGGCGTTTCGCAGTCCACAAATCTGGAACTGCCTCACCCGCTCACCACTTGAACCACAGGCCGACGAGGTTGAGACCAACCCCCGCTCCCGCTCTGCTCGGCTGCGGGCGGCCGTGCGAATCTGAACAAAACAGGCAAACCCTCTCTTTCTTTTTTGGCATGCCGCTCTGGCGGTGGCCAACCTGTTTCAGCAGAATCCTCCGGGCTCCCTGACAGCCCCCGGTCCGTGACTGGGTGGCCGGCGGAGTGTGCGGATGGAGAACGGATGGGACGAGAATCGCGATTCATGCTGGCCCTGCTCGGCTTGCTTGCCGGAGTATTTGTGGCGGCGCTGTCATTGAAGCTGTTCGTGCCACGTCCGCCACGTGGCACCGGACCTGACATTCATATGACGAGTTCGACGGCAAGCACCGCAATCGTGCCCCCGCCCGATCTCTCTCCAAGCCCGGTGGCGGCCGCCCCGTGGGCGGTGCCACCGGACGACGCCACCCCAGCCCCAAGCCGCTTCGCTGCGCCAGAAGAGCCAAGCCCATCACCATGGGCATCGCCGACCGAAGGCGAACAATCAACGTCCGCACCACTCACCGTCCTGCCAAGCGACGAGGCTCCTGCGCTTGCGGCCATTCCCTCAGAGGCTTTTCCGTCGGCAGCAGACGAGACCGACCGTCCCCTGGCGACAGCATCAGCCGCCACACTGGTGAGCAACCAGGTTGCCGCCACAACAGAGGCAACGACCGCCCCCTGGCAGCCTCAAGCCAACTCCGCCTTCGAAGCGGTTGCCACTGCTGGCACCCTCGACCGCACAAGCGACGCCCCCGCATTTTCGCCGTCACCTGTCTCTCCCCCGGCTCCCGCCGTCACCCCCATCGTCCCGAATCAACCGTATCGCGTTGTCGGCGGCGACTCGTGGTGGGATATCGCCGAACGGGCTTACGGTGACGGTCGCCTCTACCGCAGTCTCTTTGCCTGGAACCGAGCCCTTGATCCACGGGTTTCTCTGGCTGCAGGCACCGTTTTGGAAATCCCGCCCGCCGACCGGCTGGAACTTGCCTGGCCCCACCTGATGCCAGGCAATTGAACGGTCAACCGGCCTGAAACCGCTCTGGTTCCGAGCCCCCTGCACCGCTACCGTCCGCCCCTCACCGCTGGCGGCAGGAACGCCGACAGCGACATCTTCGGAGTGGTAGACGCATGCAGTTCGGCCGACATCGATCGCAGATTCTTTTTCTTGCTTCAGCAGTTCTCAGTGCCTTTGTCCCGCTCGCTACCGCCCCTGCGGCAGGCTATCGAACGACCAACTTCATCATTGAGGCCCCCACTGACCACCTGGCCAAGCGCATCGGTGACGCGGCAGAACAGTATCGGCACGACCTGGCCATCGAGTGGGTCGGCCAGCCGCTTCCCCGCTGGAGCCGTCCCTGCCCCATCACGGCCCAGGTGGCCCCCACACTGGGCGCCGGTGGTGCAACCAGTTTTGTGTTTGACCGCGGTGAGGTCTTCAACTGGACCATGAACATCCAGGGCAGTGAAGAACGGGTGCTCGACTCGGTTCTGCCACATGAAATCACCCACACGATTTTTGCCAGTCATTTTCGGCAACCACTGCCACGCTGGGCCGACGAGGGTGCGTGCACCACTGTTGAGCACCCCGTTGAACGGGCCCGCCAGCATCGCATGCTGATCGAATTTCTGCGGACCGGGCGAGGCATTGCCTTCCCAGAGATGTTCGCCATGCGGGAGTATCCAGCCGATGTGATGCGGTCGAGGACGCCACCATGCCCGACCACAAGGGTGCCATAGTCCTTCACGCCCCGGTCGCGTTTGATTGCTGACATCGTCATGCCACCGGCAAAGCCCATGATGGCCACCACCAGGCCAACGATTGCAGCCTGCCAGGGCTCAAAGGGCGGGGCGGCCCACCAGAGCACGGAGGCCAGCAGCGCGGTGCTGGTGGCACTCCCCAGCAGGCCTTCCCAGGTACGGTTGCTGCTGACTGCTGCCGCCACCAACCGCTGCCCCAGCACGCGGCTCCAGACATATTGCATGCAGTCAGCAAACTGCACCAGCAAGATCAGAAAGAACAGCAGCCGAAAGTTGGCATCGCGGCCACCATCGACCCCAGCTGCCACCGGCAAGGCCAGAAGCGCAGGGGCAAAAGAAAGACAGTAGACACAGACCACCAGCCCCGCCTGAATCTTGGCCGTCCGCTCGAGGAACCGCTTGTAGTCGCCAGCCACCGCTGCGCGGGCCAACACAAAGAGCGTGGCATACACCGGCAGGAACACACTGTAGATGTCGTACCGATTCAGGCCGACCAGTACATAGTGCAGTGGTGTAAACAGGAAGAACACCCAAAAGAGCGCCCGATGGTCACCCTTGCGGGTCGGCGTCAGCGTAATGAATTCCCGTAATGCCCAGAATGAGACCAGGCCAAAGAGCGTGACCGTGGCGGTCGATCCAAGCCAGAAGGCGGCTGCCAGCACGGTACACAGCACCCACCAGCCACGAATTCGCAGATTGAAGGTGCGGACAGCAGCAGCGTCGATTCCGCGATCGGGATGACGCTTGAGGAACTGGCCCACGCCAGTCACCACCGAAAGCAGCAGCAAGACTCCGGCAACCAGAGCAATGGTACGAAGATCGTTCACGTCTGTTGTGTCTGGCACGGAGCGACTCGCATCGCCCCGCCGCCTACTCCTTCAGCGACAATACGGCCCGACGGGCACGAGTGAGAAAGTCGAACTTGGCCTCGTCCCGCTCGAGCCAGAGTGGTGGGCCAAAACTGATACAGGACAACAGGGGCACCGGTAGAAATTCACCCCGAGGAAGCACCCGGTTCAGGTTATCGATGTGGACCGGCACCAATTCGATGTCGGGCCGTTTTTTGGCCAGGTAGTACAGCCCGCTTTTGAACTCCCCAACCTCCCCGGTGACGCTCCGACTGCCCTCTGGAAAAACAATCAACGAGCGGGTTGCCCCGGCCTCACGAAGCATCAGGTCGACCGGGCTCTGATGAACCTTGATGTCGGTGCGATCGATGAGAATGGCATCGAAGACCTGCTCAGCAAGCCAGCGCCGCACCCGGCCGCGCGACCAGTAGTCTTTGGCGGCCACTGGCCGGGTCAGTTCGCGGACCACGCGGGGGAGCGAAGCCCAGATCAATAAGGCGTCGAGGTGGCTGGTGTGGTTGGCGAAGTAGACACGCTGGCAGGTGTCCGGCTGACTGGCAATCCAACGGACACTCGCACCAGCCAGTAGCCTGGCCAGGCCCGCCAGACCCAGGCCTGTCAGACGACAGACCGGCGACCGACTAACCGGCTGGTCTTGTGGAGGGGCGGGCATGTCTGCAGGCGCAAGCATTGTGAACGGCTGGAACTGGAACCGGGAAAGACCGACGTCAGTTCAATGGGACGAATGGATTGTGTTGTTTCTCGTGACCAATCGTGGTCGGCTCACCGTGACCAGGGAGGACCACTGCTGTGTCGGGCAAGGTGTAGAGATGGGTGATGATCCCGCTGGCGAGGGCCGCGAAGTCTCCGTCAGGAAAGTCGGTGCGGCCAACTCCCTCATGAAACAATACATCGCCAGCGAAAACCAGTACCGGCTCTCCTGTAAACCAGAAGACCACATGCCCCTGAGAATGCCCCGGAATCTCGGCAACCTCGGCCCGAAAGGCACCCACAACCAGAGGCTCCCCCCCACGCAGCAGGGAGTCTGCGGGAGGGCTGGTCACTGAAATTCCGTAGCCCGCCGACAGGTTGGCAACAGGGTCGGTCAGTTTTTCGGCATCACCATGTCCGATCAACACGGGTAGTTCAGGCCAGCGGTCCCGAAGTGGACCGACGCCGGCAATGTGGTCGGAATGCCCATGGGTCAACACGATGGCTGCGGGCTCGAGTTCCAGTTCATCAATCGCCGCTGTGACTGCATCGGGTTCAAAGCCTGGGTCGATCACCAAGCAGGCAGGTTCCCCCACCCGGCGAATCAGGTAGGTGTTTTCGTAAAAGGGACGGGAAACAACCCGAAAAACCTCAAACGGGCCCGATTGGATCAGGGGCGTGATGGTCGGCATGAGGGTTAGCCAGGGGAAAACAAGAGCAAACACGGGGTGACGGGAAATCGGTTTTGTTCGCGTGAACAACCAACACCCTGCGTCTCCCAATGTACCGTGAAATACGGCTTGGATACCGATATTTTTGCCATAGCCGGACTCCATCCGGATCGCTAGTGTTCTGGGCTGCGGCTCGATCCCGTGATCACCCTGCGGCTTCGGCCTGCAGGAACGAATCGACCGGATATGTGCATTATGCCGGTGAGGCGGTTCAACACCGGAAAGGCAACGTGAGAACCAACCCCAGAGCGATAACTAGTTTACGCGTCACTCCGACGGGCTTCACCAGTGCGATTCCGCACCCGATCGGTGCCCCCGACAAAACACCAGCTTCAATGGAGGATTCAGGCATGAGTGGATCAGGGAAGAACTTCACGGCATGGCTGCCGACTCGCACCGAGGGCCGGCCACGGCACTGGCTTCTCTGGGCCCTCCTCCCCTGTTTCGCCATGACGGTTGCCCAGGCCAACGAGCCGGCGGCAGGCCCCCCGGGCCTCATTCCCAATGGCGGCCTCGCTCAGGGGAATGCCAATGCCAGTGATGCGGTGGCCACCACGACTCCCGGTGAGCATCCGCTTGAGCCAGCCTTGGCACTGGCGGCCAAGGGGCTGGCAAGCATTCAGTCCAATATCAAGGACTATTCCTGCACCGTCGTGAAACGAGAGCGGATTGCGGGGGAACTGAAGTCACACGAGTACATGTTCGCCAAGATTCGGCATGAACCTTTCAGTGTCTATCTCTACTTCCTTGCTCCAGACGACCTGAAGGGCCAGGAAGTGATCTACGTTGATGGCCGTAATGATGGCAACATGCTCGCCCACGCCGGCGGTGGCGTACGGGCCATGGTCGGCACGGTCTCACTCGATCCGCAGGGCATGCTCGCCATGCAGGGCAACCGGTACCCGATTACTGAACTCGGGGTCGAGAACCTCGCCAAGCGACTCGTTGAAGTTGCTGAACACGACAAGCAGTTTGGTGAGTGCGAAGTGAATTTTCTGCCCCAGGCAAAGGTCAATGGCCGGCTCTGCACCTGCGTCCAGGTTGGGCACCCAGTGCCGCGACGCAACTTTCGCTTTCATCTGGCCCGCGTCTACATCGACGATGAACTCTTGATTCCGATTCGCTACGAGGCCTACGACTGGCCAACCGAGCAAGGTGGACAGCCCTCGCTCATGGAGGAATACACCTACATGAACGTGAAGATAAATAACGGCTTCACCGATGCCGATTTTGATCCGGCGAACACGGCCTACAAGTTCGGTGCCACCAAGAAATAGTTCCACAGGGGGCACCGCGTCACGAGACGGGACGGTGGGACACCGTGCTGGCAGCCCCCTGAGGGTCTTCCGGTGCAGGTCGGGCTGATTCAGTATCGCCTGGCTCATTGTTGGCCGATTGATTGCTGGCCGATTGATTGCTGGCTGACTGATTGTTAGCCGGTTTATTTTCGGCCTGTTCCGGGCCTGCAGGAGCAGTCTTTGGTTCTGCCGTCCGGATAGCCAGCCGTCGCCAAAGAAAACGGTGGGCGAGGGTAACGCCAGCCAAAACCGCAAGCCCCACTCCGGGCCAGACTGGCTGCCGTGTTGCCAGCCATGAGACGGCCACGACGGCAACCACCACCGGCCACCAACGGGCAGCGGCAAAAAGCATGCGGGCGGGACGCCGCGTGAGCGTCCACCAGCTAGCCACGCCGGCTATCAAGATCAGCAGCGTCACACCGACCCGGCCGGGGGACGCAGGGGCCGAACCGGTAAATCGTACCGTCACGCTGGCCTCACCCTGGGCAGCCGCCAAGACAATCCGCTGCCAGCGGTCAGGATCAAGTGGTGACGTGAATTGAGTGGGCGGCAAGCCGGGCAGCGAACGGCTGGCTCCTTGGCCAGCCCAGGCTTCCAGTGGCGAACCGGTGAACTGCCGCAGGCGTTGTCCGCGAAAGCGACTGATCCGCTCACGGGTCTCTGTTGCAGCGGCGGGCACCATCGCCATGATTGCCCGATCGATGGCCGCGTTGGCATCTTCACGAATCTGGTTCGCTGCCTGAGGGGGAATCGCTTCAGCCAGCGTCCCCACCCGCAACGCCTGGCCTTTCGATGAATTAATCGTCAGGAGCATTCTCTCCACGGGCAGGCTGAGCAGCTCCGGTAATGCGAACGAAACCGGCTCTCCCTGAAAGAGTTCCTCGCCTAGTTCACCCACAAAAACCAACAAGATTTCATGAGGCCACGGCCCACTCTGTAAAGGAATGGTCCAGATATCGGCTGGCGACTCCCGGCTCGGCACCTGCGGTTGCACCTGTCGGCCATCGAGGAGCAACTCAAAGAGCCGAAATCCTTCCGGCAACCGCAGCTGCACTGCTGCTGCCAGCGTGGTCAGATCAAAACGTCCAACTCCAGAAATGCGACCACGCTCGTCAATCACCAGCTCGATATCGACCAGCTCAGCCACTGCCGCCGTCGACGGCTTCTCGTCATTTGCCACCACCGGTGACTCAGCAACCAAACCGCTCTCGTCCTTGACAAGTGGCCTGATACGAAACTGCTGCTCCGCGCTGCTGTTTGACAATTCAAATCGCCATTGCTGATCTGCCAAAGGATCTTCCCGTCGTGGCATGATCCGCCCAGACGGTTGATCGTCCGGGTCGTCGCCTGACCGCGAGGCCAGCAGCTCCGGACACCCCCGCCCTGCTTGATCATCCCAGATGACCGTGAGTGGAAACGCCTCTGCGGTGGCCGATCGAATCAAGGGGAGTCGGCCTTGGGCCGGCAATGCCCGGTCACTTCGCGCAGCCAGACGAAGCAGGTACTGACCAGTAGTTGGCGGGAGACTGACGCGATCACTTGTCCAGACGGCCAATCGGGCATCAATGGTCGCCTCGTAGACAATCGCTGTGCCATAACGCTCCGCCACCACGAGCTGCTGCTGACGGCCACGAATCACTCCGCTCCGACGCGACACCTCGATGCGGACAGGCTGACGAGGCAGGGTCGGCAGCCGCGGCTCAGCGCCGAGCGTACCGCTTGCCACTGCTTCCAGTGGCTGTTCCATGAGCGGTTCTGCCGGCGTCACTTCGACCACATCGGAAGACCAGCTGACGGTGGTCTTGCTACCGGCCTGCTCCTCGATTTGTGGCGGAGCGACACTCCCAGGAAAGCGAACGGCAATCTCGCAGGTCTCACCAGCCTCGAGGACCACCTCACGATGATCAACCTGAACGCTCCGCAGCCAGACATCGGGGAGATCAAACACCCCAATGGTTGTCGTCAGCGGCATCGTGAACGGAATTTCCAGACGCACTGCCCCCTTGACCGGCGTTCGCTGGTCAATCCGAAAGACACCAGCAGCAACTCGTGCAATGTCATAGTCAATTGAGCGTGCCAGAGGCTGTGCGGTTTCCTCGGGAACCGCCAGAACGAGCCGTGGATCGGCCTGGAGCCAGACCGTCGGCAGAATCGTGTTTCCTGAGTTGATGAGAAACCGCGCCGTGAGCTGACAGCTGTCATCGGTCCAGGTGATCTGATTGCTACTCTCAGCCTCTCGAATCACCGACGCCAGCCTCGCCTGCGGATCAACAGGCCGGGTCAGTCGGATCTGCTCCGCTGCAGGGAGACGCTGAACCAGGGCACCGCTTCCTTCCGCCTGGGGCTCACCCGCAAGCTGAAAACGGCCCCCTGCCGGTGCCCACTCGCACTGTGTCCGGCGACTGCTGGGCCCGGGTGCATCCGGTTGCTCACGGCCCGGCCAGACCAGGGCGGTCTGGGAGGAGACCGGCAGCCGAACCGTGGTTACTTCCACATCCCCCCGCCGCCGCCAAACTGGATTGATCGGGATTGCCAGCATGTGTAGGCCAGGAGCCGGCAGCGACACAACAACCCGTTGACGGTCGACCGAGCGGGTCGCCCGGACCACACCTCCATCGACACGAATGGGGAGTTCAGCAAAACAACTTTCAGTTGGTGCCTGATCCAGTGGCAAGGCCGTAGCGGCATCCGATTCAACAAGCAGGTTCAGCCACCAGAGTTCTTGGCCATTCACACTGGCATTGGCACCACTGGGCAGCATCTCGACCCGGCAATCGAGAATTCTGATTGCGTTCCGGCCAGAATCTGTTTCCGTGGCCGCCAGAACCCGAAAGAGGCTTTCGGGAACGAGTGCCGTCGACTCACCCTCAACGGGTGTCAGGAAAACCTTGAGTGGCTGCTCAGCGGCTGTGGCCGGGGCAGCCATGAGGCAGAGCAGAAATGCAAGCGGCTGCAATGCGCGGCGGCTCCTCCCCTCAGGCACCATGCGGCCGAGACGCAGCACGGTGATGCCAATCCCACCCCAGAGGACAGACCGTGCCAAAAGAGCAGCCGGCTCGGGCACCCAGAGTGCCAGCACCGAGGCCACCACGACAATCGCAACCAGCACCCAGCTCCGCTGCCACGACAGCAGCGCTCCCAGCGCTGCTGTCAGTGCGGCCAGGAACACCGCGAACGCTGCCAGAACCGTGCGATCAACCAGCACGAACGACTCCTGCCGATGCCGACCAGCAACCGGCACAAACTGCCGGTTGGTAAGCGGTCGATCAATCCGCCGCGCTACTGGAGGTGAGACGCTGACCTGCCCCCGCTTGTGGCCACCCAAAAGTCGGCCAATCCAGTCAACTGGTGGCTGGGCAATCTCACGAAACCCGCCTGGAATTGCCACCAGTTCAACCATGCCCGGGAGCAGCATCTGCCATTGTCGTGTCAGCGTCGGGGCATCGAATGAGGGAACCTCTGTCGGCAACCTCCAGATTCCCACCTGGGCGGTACCGGCGCTCGCCGAACGCACCGTCAACTGCACGTGTCGCTGCCCCTCGGGCAGATAGACCGGCAGGCTACCCACCCGCGTTGCCGGCAGCGGCAGTT
>RGBY01000130.1 GCA_009919445.1 Planctomycetia bacterium | reverse complement strand
GTCTTGATATCGGCTGCCTTGAACTCGCGGCCGTCGGTCAGTTCGACCGTGACCTCGTCAGCCCCTTCCACCACATGGTTGTTGGTTAGCACGATGCCGGCTGGGTCGACAATCACCCCAGAGCCAATTCCCGACCGTGGTGGGGTGCGGCCGTTGGGCCCGCCAAAGCCCTCCGGCATGCCATCGCGGAAGAAATCCTCAAACGGTGTCCCCCGGAAAGGGTTGTCGGCTGGGCCGCGGCCACCGCCGTTGGCGGTGACATTTCGGGCTCGCGTTTCGCTGCGAACCACCACCACGCTGGGCGTGGCTTTGCCGGCGGCGTCGCGGAACGCCCGGGACAGGGCGTTGGCGGCGGCAACCGGGTTGCCAGTCGGTTCGGCTGCGAGCAGCGTTGTTGGCAGGGTCGCCAGCAACACGGCTGCGGTCAGGATGAGTCGCTGGGAAAATCGCACACGGTGGAAAGCGGCCACCGCACCATTTGTCAATTTGCACGTAGACACGTTGTGTTCCTCCTTCTTCCAATCGGTCAGCGTCTGGGACGGAGATGTTCCTGTCGCCCAGGTGGATCGGCCTACCGACGCTGACGCCTCCGTCATCATAGGCTGTTCCGGGCTGTCCGGACGATTCCAACTGGGCAGGACGGTCCCCTGTGGGCAGGAACGCCTCCAAAGAGTCTGTACGGGGCCTCCCGTTGAACGGTTCGTCGGGGCTTCAGGAAAGGCAGGATGGGCTACGTCGCCGCCGGTTCACGGGGGTGGTATGAGACCGGTTTGACAGGGAGAGGTCCCGGTTTTTACCGTACGGACTGTTTCTCGGAGAAAGACCGGATGTCTGAAAAACCGATCCTCGATTCCCCCACACCGGCTGCCGGTCTGGAGGCCTGTGAGGAGCGGATCGGCTATCGGTTTCGGGATCCGGCACTCTTGCAGGCAGCTGTCACCCATGCCTCGGGGGCCCAGCACCGCCTAGCGTCCAACGAACGGCTCGAGTTTCTGGGTGACTCGATATTGGGCTTCGTGGTCTGCGACCGGCTTTATCAGGCCTTCCCAGATTCGCTCGAGGGAGACCTTACGCGGATCAAATCAGCCGTTGTCAGCCGCGAAACCTGCAGCCGCATCAGTGAGAAACTGGGGCTGGTCGACTTTCTTATCGTCGGCAAGGGCATGTCGCTGCATCGGTCGGTGCCCACGTCGATTCTCTCCGACATGTTCGAGTCGCTGGTGGCAGCAATTTATCTGGATGGCGGCATTGAGCCTGCCCGGGCCTTTCTCGAGCGGTGGGTGATCCCCGAAATTGAAAAGGTGGTGTCGGGGCAGGAGGGCTTCAACCACAAGTCACTCCTGCAGCAGCTTGCTCAGGCGGTCTTTGGCATCGCGCCGACGTACGAAGTCATTGAAGAAGTGGGGCCTGACCACAAGAAAGAGTTCCATGTGCAGGCCCAGATTGGCCGCCGCCGATATGTCCCGGCCTGGGGACGGAACAAGAAAGAGGCAGAGCAGCGGGCTGCCAGTAATGCGCTTGATGCCCTCCGTGAAGAGGGTATTGAAACCCCTCAGCGTCAGCCGGGGAGTGCCTGACGCGGGGCGTGTTCCCTCGGACGGCGACCGGCCTGTGCTGTTCTGGTCGCAGCCGAAGCCCTGCCAGGTTTGCCAAAACGGAACCGCTGTTCCGGCTAAAGCGATGAGGGCATCTGACCTGTCAACTTTGGCTGAAGTCGAGCCCCTGAGGAACCGAAGAATGAGATGTCGTCAGGCATCCATTCTCGCGCCGCTCCAAAGGGGCAATGGCCCGTACTCGTCTCACCTTCTGGCGGGTGGTACTCAGGCCCCGGCGCGAACTAGAAAGCCCATCCCGTGTTGCGGGGTGGGCTTTCCCTTTGGCATCTGCCTGGCCGATTGCTTACGAGGGTGTTGGCCGCTCAAAGAACATCAGCCGGCTACTGATCGCGATTGCCAGAATGCCTGCCGGCATGATCAGCATTTCCCAGTGGGGGCCGGTTGTCAGCATCTTTTCCGCCAGCGTGCGGACGAACATCACCGCCAGCAAAACGGCCACCACTTCGAGCAGGGTCTTTTTGAGAGCCGCAATGTTCTCTACCCGGAGCCAGCGGGGGGCTTCGGCCATGGTCTGTGAGGTGGTCAGGAACAGGGCGTAGATGCCATAGGCAAAGTAGAGAAATGTCAGGCCCGTCAGCCCATTATCGAGCGACTCTAAAAGCAGCAGGTTGGCTGCAGGCCGGGGGTTGGTCGCCGCCGCCATGCTGGGGTCAGTGTGGAGGGCAAAATACCGGTAGACCGCCTCTGCCGTATTGGCCGCACCGATGACAAACATCAGCAGCGCCCCGATGAGTGACGAAATGACCGTCACGATGCTGAACCAGCGGGTCAGACCAAGCAGTTTGGTGGTGACTGGCAGGCGAGGCTTGGAGATTGTCTGAGACATAAGGCGATGGAGTCGGCGGTATTTTGGAAACGAGCTGCGGTTCAAGTCAGGTCGGCAGCAAACGTCCATGATTGTAACACCGGCAGTCGAACGCTGCTGAAACGAGTTGCTGCTTGCCGCTGGTTCGGTCAATGGTGTCTGCGAGGGGAACTGGGTATGCTGCTCGTCTCGTTCAGTCTTCTCGTATCGATACCCAACTGAGGAACCCGCCTGATGACTGCCCAGCATGCCTTTGAATCACTCGCTGATACGCTTGCACCCGTGGCGAAGCCCGCCGGGCTCTATAAGCCCTGTCTGATTGTTGGGAACCAGGTGCTGATTTCAGGGCACCTGCCGCTGCAGCCTGACAGCAGTCTGATTACCGGCAAGGTTGGACGAGACCTGACTGCCGAAGAGGGCAAGGCGGCGGCACGGCGGGCGGGGCTGGCCAGTCTTGTGACCCTTGCCAATGAACTCGGCAGCCTCGATCGCATCGGCCGAGTCGTCAAACTACTCGGTATGGTCAATGCCGCTGATGACTTTGATCAGCATCCGGCGGTGATCAACGGCTGCAGTGAACTTTACGCAGAGGTCTGGGGGGCTGACCGGGGGGTCGGCACCCGCAGTGCAGTCGGTGTGGCATCACTGCCAGCAGGGGTGGCTGTGGAAATCGAAGCTGTTTTCGAACTGAGCTGACGTGGGGCGGCTGAGGCGTTGGCAAGCAGGCCGCGGAAAAAGGCTGTGGACGGCTTTTCTGCCGACAGCCCTTGCCAAGGACAGCTAGTCGCTCCCCTTGCCCGAGATGAGATCGGGGCCACTGCCGGCGGTCTTTTCGTAGTAGCCGTCGCCGCCCCGGACATACTTGGTGAAGCCGATCTGGTCGAGGTGCTTGTCGGAGAGCTTGTTATTCATGCCCATGTCAGACCATTTGCCGGCAACGTTGAACCCGGTGATCACCCTCCGCACCGGCACGCCGGTGAGTGGGTGTTTTTCCAGTGGATCAGCACTCATTGGCTGGATCACTTCAAACCGCTCACCACCGGTTCCATCAGGCTCGATAATTTCGTAGACGTAGGTCGGCATGGGCGTTTGGAGGATGGTATGTGGTACTGTCTCTTGAACGAGATGGTCTCGGCTGTGCTCCCAAAGGGGTTTCCCTTCACTTCATTCTAGCACCGTAGCCAACGCGAAAATGAGTCGGCGATCGATCGCGGTGGTTCCGGGCAACACGGTACAGTCAATTCCTGAAAGTGCATTCCCTGTGTCGCCTGTGGGAGAGGCTCGATGGGCCACCAGACGCCAGATGCCCGCTCAGCCGCTGACGGCTGGTTTTATGCGCGGCAGGGACAGCCGGGGCCGAGTGGGCAGCAGGGCCCGGTTGCGTTTCGTCGGCTTCAGACGCTAGCGCGGAAGGGCTGGCTGACGGCCGATGATCTGGTCTGGCATCGTGACCTGACTGACTGGATACCAGCCGGTGAGGTTCCGGGCCTGTTCGCAACCGGCCGAGTTCGGCGGATGCTGCAGCAGGTTGATGGCACGCTCGCCCGCCTGACCAGCCGAAGGCGGCAGGGCAGACGGCCTCCTTCAGTTGGCGAGCAGCCAAAGCGGCCAGCCTCTCAGTCCACGGCTGCTCCCAGCGTGCAGAAGGAGCCGGTTGCAGTTGCTAAACATGGACCAGAGGTTCCGGGGCCGGCGGTGCCGGCTGAGTCAACGGGGGACGAGACACCGTCTGGTGAGTCTCTCCATCTGATCGAACGAACAAAGCCGCGGCATCTCATGGCTGTTGGGGGGCTGCTGCTGGCCATGCTGGGAGGCATCTTTGTACTGGTGCGGCCAACGCCACTGGCCTGGTCGCTGCTGGCGTTGGGAGCGCCGCTGATACTGCTTTGCCTGTTGCCTGAGTTGATCGCAGCAGCCCGAGCTGCGGGAATGGCTGTTGGCCGGTTTCTGGTGATTGTGGTGGCTGAGTTTCACTCGGCCCGGCGACGGGCCCGGGCTCAGCAGGATGCGGCACTGCGCGAGGCGGCCCTCAGACGGCAGGGCAGTGCCATTACTGATTCGGACAGCGAGCAGGCCGGCGATGGTAAGCAGAACGTTGAGCGGAACCACTCGCAAAATGGTGCGAGAAACGTTGAGCGAAACCTCCACGCCGGTACCGTCACCCGCTATCAGCATGATTCACTTCAAGGCATCGTCATGGTCCACGAGCCGGCCATCAAACTCTGGAGCCGGCCGGTGGCTGGGGTGTTGAGTGTTGTCTGCCCGGGTCTCGGGCATCTCTATAAGCGGCAGTACCTTGGTGGGTTGATCTGGTTTGGTGCCGTGGTTGCAGCCTATTCAGCCTCCTTTCTGGCTGGTCTGGTGCTTCATGGACTCTGTTTTGCAGCAGCAGCCAGTGGTGCCAACTGGAGTGAAGCGACGAATCGGGTTCACCGTGAAGCCTGAAAACTCGCGCCGACATGCCGGGGTGGGGCTGGCTATCATGGAGAATAGTGTGGTGGCAGTTGGCCGCCATGCGAGCTGACCTGTCGTACAGAAAGGCAACACTTCCATGCGTAGTGGTAACCCCGTCCTTAACGCCCGCACGTTTGAGAATTTTGGTCTGCAGCAGCGTGATCTGGCTGCAGAAGATGCCCCCGTGACCACCATGACGGTGACCGGGACAGCCAACCGCACCATGTTCCTGTTGGCTCTCGCCTTCTGTTCAGCCTGCTTTACCTGGTCGCGGACCTTTGACGGCATGGAGCAGGGGGCAGCATCGGCAATGCCCTGGGTCTTTGGCGGGCTGATTGTTGGTGCCATTTCAGCCCTGGTGATCTGCTTCAAGCAGACCTGGGCCCCCACTCTTGCGCCGGTCTACGCGTTGGCCGAGGGCCTGTTTCTCGGTGGGGTCTCAGCCAGTTTTGAGGCCCAGTATCCCGGCATCGTCATTCAGGCGGTGGCGGGGACGTTTGGAACGATGGCGGCACTGCTGCTGGCCTACCAGTCGGGCCTGATTCGCGCCACGGAAAACTTCAAACTTGGCATCGTGGCTGCCACCGGGGGAATCTGCTTTGTCTACCTGATCTCGATGATCGGTAGCCTGTTTGGCTTTCCCATTCCATTTATCCACAGTGCCGGGCCAATCGGAATCGGTTTCAGCGTGGTGGTCGTGGTGATTGCCGCCCTCAATTTGGTGCTCGACTTTGACTTCATCGAGAACGCGGCGGAACGCGGGGCACCAAAGTATCTGGAATGGTACGGCGCCTTTGCCCTGATGGTGACACTGGTCTGGCTCTACCTCGAGATCCTGCGACTGCTTGCGAAGCTCAACAGCAGAAACTGAGCAGCAAGCCCGTGTTTACTGTGGCTGGGTGCTCTGGCGAAGCCCACGGATAACATGTTCCCAAGTAAGTGGCAGGCAGTTGCTAGTTCGCAGTGACCGCCGCTTGTCTTAATCAATTGGCAGGAATACCCAAAGTGCTGGCCGACCGCAGTTGCAGTGAACGGCTCTACCGAGCAGTCCTAAGCCAGCGGAACTGAGGAAAATACTCGTTCTCGCCGCGTCCCAGCCACCGCGGATTCTCGTGGTGTGGGGGCCGTGAAGGCGAGATTGCACGCTTGGGACAGGGTGGAAGATTGTTTCGATCAGCGGAGGTCTGGACCGTTCGCGGTCTTGGAGATCGTCGAGGAGAGTAACGGCTTTCTCTATTGCCTCATGAGGACAGCCGGAAGTGAGAATGGCTTGATCAACCTCGGCTACTCCGCGTCGACTGGGTGTCGGTAAGGTGAGAAGGCCGAAAAATGACCAGAGCGTAAAAAGCAGGCTGAGGCTGACAATGCCCTCAGCGGCGGCGAGTCGCTCGTTTCCTACAAAGATGGCAGCAAGCGTAATCCCTGTCAGGGTAAAAGATATCGCGAGCAGGCGACCTCGCCACCAGCTTCCTGTTTTGATCGCCATGTGTCGACGTTGGACTGCGACTGAAAAACTTTGGTTATCCAAGGTTTTCTGCCAGCGCAGCAAGAGGATCCAAAAACCAGCTATGCCGATCACTGCAGGAATTCCGCCGGTTCTTCCTGCAACGAGGAGTGCCATCGAGATAGCTGCAAGAAGCCCAGCGTGAACAGAAGCACCACGAAGCAGTTTCAAGATAAATGAACCGAGAGAATCATGTTCGCGTTGGAATCTTCGTGGCAATAAGAAACCACCACAGAAATCTAAAGGCAATTGAAGGATGGCGAAACCCAGCACATAGAGCAGCAACGCGAGCACCTGATTCAATAGGGTGTCATTCGATGCCGGTAAGAGTTTGTTTGGCAGGTCCGTGAGGAATGCAACGGTAGCCAATACCACAAAGCTACCGACGCCAGTGATCCCGAGCCAGAGCCGAGCCCTTCCGTACCCAGGGGTTTCTGAAGGAGACTTGACGGCTTCATCTGGCTGTGCGCTGGTGCGGTGAATTGCTTCAGCTGTTTTGCGAATTCCGCGCAGCATCCCGCCAAAAACGATTTCATGGAGCGGAACAACGGCGTACCAGTACAGGAGACCAAACAGCCCTCGAGGCCGAAAGCGGGCGGTCATGGTCAGGCGTGTTGTGGGGGATGCTGGTGAGTCTGTGAGGGGCTCGATGGCAAAGTCAAGTTTGGCCTCGCCTGGTAGTTTCATTTCTGCCCGCAGCGAGAGCGAGCGGTCACGGTCGATGCCGACCACCCGCCAGAAGTCGAGTGCCTCGCCAAACTCGACCTGCTCAGGGTGCCGCCTGCCGCGACGGAGGCCGGGGCCGCCGACGAGGGTGTCGAGCCAGCCACGAATCTGCCAGAGGATATCA
>RGBY01000129.1 GCA_009919445.1 Planctomycetia bacterium | reverse complement strand
TCGTATGATCTCTGGCAACGCTCAGCCGGACTGTTGCTACAGCCGAGAAGGTGGAGCGGCCTAGCCTGTCTGCCATCCTCCGGATTTCTACCCGAAATCAATATCCGTAATCGTTTCGCCCGTATGCCCGCTCCTGCTCCATCCATGCTCACGCGTTTCCGCGAAGCACTTCTTGCCAGTGGCCTTGTTGACAAGGCATCTCTCAATGCTGCGGAATCTGCTGCCCGGGCGGCTAGCGCTCCGGGGAAACAAGATGATGTGGCAATTGTGCGGGCTACCGTCTTGAAGTTAATCGAACGAAAGAAATTGACGAGGCAGCAGGCGGAGAAACTGCTCGGAAGCAAGCAAGTAGAGCGGCTGCTCGGGAGCAGTCGCTCACCGCTTGATATTTTTTCTGAGGTGGCACTGGCCAGTGGCCTCGTGACTGAAGAGCAATTACGGGCAACAGTAACCGAGGTTCGGACTGCCCCGAGTGCGACGGCAGCCGCCGAGCCGGACGAAGCCCATGCCGTGGCTGCGGAACTGGTGTTGAAAGAGATTCTGACCAAGTTTCAGGCCGAGCAGATGCTTCTCGGACGGAAACGATTCCGGCTGGGGCAGTACCGCATTCTCGATCAGATTGGTCGGGGAGGAATGGGAACGGTCTTTCTGGCTGAGCACGAACTGATGGGGCGACAGGTTGCTATCAAAGTGCTCTCCCGAAAAAAGACGGAAGGCGACCCAGAGAAAGCCAAAGAGACCGAGGAGGCCTTCCTGCGGGAAATTAAAGTCCTCAGCCGGCTCGACCACGGCAACCTGGTGAGGGCTCTTGATGCCGGGTACGACGGCATGGTCTTTTTTCTGGTGACTGAGCTCGTTCCCGGCCTCGATTTAAATCGGCAGGTCAAGCGGCACGGTGTCCTTGACGAGGTCACTGCCGCATCTGTCTTTTCTCAGGCGGCGGCAGCCCTCGGGTATGCCCATACTCAAGGTGTCGTTCATCGCGACGTGAAGCCAGGGAACATCATCGTTACTGATGAAGGCGTGGTGAAACTGCTCGACCTCGGACTTGCCAACTCCATGGCAGTTGGTGAGCGAGTGGAACTCAACCGCATCGTCGGGACAATGGACTATATCGCTCCTGAGCAGATTCAAAACCCGGATCATGTGGGCCCATCAGCCGACATCTACAGCCTGGGTTGTACGCTCTACTTTGCGGTTACGGGCAGGCCGCCGTTTCCTGAGGGTAAAAAAGAGGATAAGGCCAAGCGGCACCTTCATGAACAGCCTCCGAAGCCGGAGGACGTCGCCCCGCATCTCAGTCGGGCCTTCTGCGATGTCATCAGTGGCATGATGTTAAAAGAGCCGGCTGATCGCTATCAGACGATGGAAGAGGTCATCGCTGAGTTGCAGCATTGGCGACCAGAAGAACTCTCTCCGATGGCTCGCGGTGGTTCATCGGCTGGGGTCGACCGCCCTCCCGTGCCCGCATCGGGCAGCCCCAGTGCGTCGGGGGGGCTTGGGAATGAGGCTAGCAATGGGGAATGGATATTGGATGAGAATGACAGCCTAGGGCAGGCTGACAGCGGAGCACTCATTGAACCTCCAGGCCGCGAGGAAGTGCTGCTGCAGGTTCCCAGCCTCAAGCAGCAGGCTCTCCGTATTGGCGGGTTTTCTCTGGCCACCGGAGTCGGAGCCTGGGGGCTCGCGGCTGTGATTATCGGAACGGCAGGCCTGGGCAGCGTTGTCGGCCTCATGCCCATTCTTTTTGGGCTCGGCGGCTGCGTGGTCACCGCATTTGGCATGAGTCTGGCTGTAGCATTACGACCAGCAGACTGATTGCATCAAAGTTGCTCTCGTCCCGTGATCATCATGGCCGGCAGTCAGTTTCCGCCAGCGAGTATTTCCTTCAGTGCTGCAGCAATCAGGGGAAACTGAAACTGAAATCCGCTATCGAGGGCAACCTTGGGAAGCACCCGCTGAGAGGCAAAGAGGACTTGGGCAAATTCTCCAAAAACAAGCCGCAAGCCTAGGTACGGAGCTGGCATGAAGGCGGGCCGCCGTAGTTGCTTCGCAAGTGCTTTGGTGAATTCACTGTTGCGAACCGGATGAGGAGCAACGGCGTTCATCGGCCCGTCGATCGAAATCGTCTCGGCCGCATGGACGTATAGGCGAGCCAGATCAGCCACATGAACCCAGGGCATCCATTGCCGGCCATTGCCAAGCGGCCCCCCAGCGCCAAGCCGGAATGGCGTCAGCATTTTGGCCAAGGCACCACCTCCAGCACCAAGCACAATGCCAGTACGGGCAGTCACGACCCTCACGCCTCGAGAGCGGGCTGCATTGGCCTCATCTTCCCAGGCCCGGCAGACGTCGGCTAGGAAGTCGTCTGCTGGTGCTGAATCTTCGGTGAGTTCTTCGTCACCACGATTCCCGTAGTAGCCGACGGCACTGGCTGAAATCAGCGTTTTCGGGCCCGTTTCCTGACGAGTCATGCCGGTGACGAGATGACGCGTGCCAACAACCCGGCTCTCTCTGATTTTTTCTTTTTGTGTTCGGGTCCACCGGCCCTCCGCAACAGACTCACCGGCGAGGTGGAAGACGACATCGACACCCTCAAATGCCTCCGGTGGCGGCGGGCCTTCCAGCGGCTGCCATGGCAGGATGTTGCCGGCAAGGTGGCCAATCGATTCAGCAGCGCGAGCTGGGTTTCTTGACAGTACCGTCGGCTGATTCAGCAGCCGCAAAAGACGTGGGCCAACAAAGCCGGTGCCACCAGTAACGAGTGCTTTCATGATTCAGTTCTTAATGTGTCTCAACGTGTCTCATTGTGCTGGAAGCGGATAGCGGGCAGACGTTAGTCTTCATCGGCCTCGTCTTCGGACTTGTTTATGCTGAATTCGCTGGGGCGTCGGTGCTGTGTCTCTGGCAAACTAACCCGCAGGGAGGTTTGCCTCTCTTGAGAGGCTGTTCAGAAAAACACGAGCCTTTCCATACTCACCCGCAGGATAGTCCTGCACGTGCTCCTTGAGGACCTCGATAAATTTGGAGACCGTCTGTCGGATCGACTGCCACTGGTCAAACTGGAGGCTACTTCCGGATGACGCACGATCCGCGAAGAGTGAGTCAAGTTCGGAGCGATAGGGGGCAAAAATCTTGTCTTGGAGGACAAGGGGATATTCAATGTGGCCGGTCACCGGGTCGAGCTGTGTTGATCCAAGTCGAGGTGGGGCAACCTCTTTTGCCAGCCGGATTGCATCTTCATGGGAAATTCGGGCAGGGGCCTCTTCGGCGCGGGCATCCCGGTTAATTTTTCTCATTTCAAAGTAGGTTTCTGTCCACTTCTTTCGATTGTCAATCGCCTGCGAAGTTGCCTCACCGAAATTTTTTGCAGCCTCGGAGTTGTCAAGGTTCAGTTGGCCCTGGGATCGCATCATTGAAGCCATACCGTAGGCGGCCGCCTGCTGGGCAGTGGAGGCATAGTTGCCCCGGCCGTAACCCCAGCCGCGGCCGCGACCTTGCCCAACACCGGGCAGGGCAAGCAGGCTCCAGACGGCGAGGGCCGGCAACATGAGGCGGGCGTGTCCTAGAAATTGCTTCAAAACAGGTCCGTTACGTGGTGCCATGGGGGAAACTCTCCAGAAACAGGAGCCAGTCGGTCTGGCGGCCCTTTGGGTCATCAGCAGGAAAATACTCTTTCAGAGTATACTTCAGTATGGAAAATCAAGCGACGGAGGGTTTCGTGGCACCAGGCCCCGAAACGGTTTTTCCGGCTGTTGGCCGATTGTTCGGAGCACGATTGGGCATAATTGGGTGTACTTGCGAACCACGCACACAAAAATCAAGCAGGCGACTACATGGTGACGACACGGATTTGGCGGTCGGGTTACTTCATTATCCTTGGCCTTGGCATAGCCATCGTGGGCTGTGGCCGACGGAATGGCAACCACTGTTGACGAGCCATCCGCCAAGCCGGACGCCAAGCCCTCAGCTGCCGCAACGCCGGGCGAGGCCAAGGCTACCGCCAGACCAAAAACATCTGGTAAGTCACTGGCTGAGCTTCGAGAAGAACTCGCCTCCTCAACAAACCCCGATGCGACCATTTCGCTGACGGATGATATCGGTCGGCTGCGTGGTCGGGGTCGGGCTGCACTCCCGGAACTTGTCGGTCTGACGGCGAATGCCGATCCGCGGATTCGCTGGCATGCAGCCCGTGCGATCGGCCTTGTGGGTGAAGACGCCATCTCAGCCATTCCCACGCTCTTCACGTTGCTTCAAGATGCCGACCCGGTGGTGGCGACACAGGCTGCTGCAGCCATTGGTCACATTCGTGAAGATGATGCTCGGAGTGAACTTCCAGCAGACGTTGCGGAACTCTACGACGATGCTGTGACGCAACTTGTAGCGATGCTTGTGCACAACGATCCACGTGTGCGGCGGGCGTCGCTTCGGGCTCTGCGTGAACTCGATCCTGACCCGGAATCGGTGATGCCGGTAGCTGACGCCATTTTTGCTGGCAGCGATCCGTCTGTCATTTTGCCGGCACTCCACAGTATTGCCGACATGGGTGGAGATGCCGTGCCCTTTCTGGTGGAGCGGCTGAAGCGGCCACAGGGGCGGTACTGGGCGAGTGTCGCACTCACCGAAATTGGCCCGGCCGCCGCAGCAGCCACGCCAGCCTTAATCGAGGCGTTGGCGGCTAGCCCACCAGAGGAGCAACTCCAGCAGATCCTGGCCCTTGCCGCGATTGGTGAGGGAGCTCAGGCTGCAGGAGACGCGTTGCTGAAACTCTATGCCGAGGGGGATGCGGCCTTGCGCGGCCCATTGCTCTACGCCCTAGGCCAGCTCAAGATCACGGCAGCTGAGCCACTGCTGGCAGAGACGGTGGCTGCTGGCGACCCTTCGCTGGCTGCCACGGCAGCCTGGGCTCGAGCCAACATCGCTCCGGATGATGCCAAACTGGTTGCAGATGCGGTCGCCCGGCTTACCAAGCAGACTGCCAGCGAGCAGGAGTTTGAACGGGCGGCAGCAGTTTCTGGGCTGTCTGATCTGTCTATCGATATGGAACCTGAACAGCGACGTGAACTGGGTCAGCATTTTGGCATTCTGTTAGAAGATCCATCTGACAGAGTGCATCATGCTGCTGGGGCGGCACTGGTACGACTCGGTGGTGAGGCTGTTCCTGCTGTCGTAGAACGACTGAGCGATTCCGTCACCCAGCAGAATGCCCTCGAAATCATTGCGGCAATCGGGCCGCCAGCCGCACCGGCCGCCGCCGCCGTCTTGCCGCTCCTCGAAGCGGATGACTTGGATGTTGTCACCGAAGCAGTTTTGGCTCTGGCGGCCATTGGGCCCAAGGCCGGTTCAGCAGTCGGGCCGCTCGTGTCACTTTTGGAGAAGACCGGCCAGGCTGAGGAGCAATCGGCCTTGCGGTATGCCTTGATTTACGCGTTGGGGCGGATTGGTCCTCCTGATGCGACGGCTGCACTTGAGTCCCTTTCCGCTCTCAGCACATCTGCAGATGAGATGGCGGCAACGTTGGCGACCTGGGCATCGCTCCAGATCGACCCCGACAACAAAGAACGGTATGCAGATGCGGTGCCGCTCCTTGCCAAGGGGCTTGAGTCAGAGTCTCAGACAGTTCGGCTGGAAGCCGCGGTCGCCCTGGGGGATCTTGGACCCAACGCTGCTGCTGCAGCCGCGGCTCTCGAGCTCGTCGCCGAAGATGATCCGATCGCCGACATTCGTGCAGCCGCCCGCCAAGCCTTGGCCAAAATTGGGAGTTGATTCAGGCTGCGAGTTGATCCAGGCCCAGAGCTGATAAGTTGCCAGCAGATCGACCGGTCAGTCTGCGTTTCCCGCCGAACACAACACGCGGGGTGAGCCGCGGCCAGGGCACTAACCGCGTGTGGTTTAGGAAGCCACTGGCGCAAGCCGCATGCGTTTTAGGAAGCTCCGGGCGTAAGCCCGGGGATCGGTGACGCTGATCCCCGGCCTCAGAGGCTAACTGAAAAGGCTACCCGGCCAACTAGCCGTCACGAACGGACATTTTTGGGCCTGTTCAAGGTCGAGGGGCTGGGGAGTCGATTCTCTCTGCTGGCCGCAGGTTGCTGGGGAATGTGACCTGTCCGGTGTCAACTCAAGGGCAAGCTGGCGTGGTACCGTCATGGGAAGAATCGGAATTTTTGGAAAATTTTGGCTGAACCGATTCTCTTCACCAGCCAGCGAGCGGCCCGTGGTGCGTCAGGTGATTTCCCAGCGTCCAACTGGGATTCTGGAGTTGGGGCTGGGGACGCTCGAGCGGTCGGAGAAGATCGTCCGGCTTGCCTCTCGGGTGTCTGAATCACCGGTGCACTATGTTGGGCTTGATCGGTTCGAGGCTCGTCAGCCGGGGGATCCACCTGGGGTCACGTTGAAAGAGGCGCACCGCCGTCTCCATGACCTCGGACGCATTCAACTGGTCCCTGGAAATGCCGATTCTTCACTTTCCAGACTCTGCAACCACCTTGGGCATTTTGACCTGATTCTGATTTCCGCCGCGACGGACCAGCAGAATCTCACCCGCTGCTGGTTCTTTCTGCAGAGACTCATCCGGCCGGATACCACGTTGCTTCAGGAAGCTCCCGGGGAAGACGGTGGCCTCTGGCGGCCGGTTCCCCACGAACGGGTCAATGATCTGGCGAGCCAGACACTCCTTCGTCGTGCTGGCTGATCGATCTGGCCAGAGGACGAGGGATGCAGCGGGTTCGGGGCGGCCTGCTGGCGGCAGCCTCGGCGGCCGGCTACATTGAAGGTTTGAAGTCCAGCCCTCGAATTTGGTTTTAGGAACGAATGCCAGGCCCTCGTACGCTTCTTGACAAAATCTGGGACGACCATGTCGTCTGCACGCCAGCAGGTGAGAATCCGCTGCTTTACATCGACCGGCACCTTGTCCATGAGGTGACCAGCCCACAGGCTTTTGAGGGGCTCCGTCTCGCTGGCCGTCGGCTGCGGCGGCCCGAGGCAACGTTTGCCACGCCCGATCACAATGTGCCGACAACTGACCGCCGTCTGCCCATTGCCGATCCGATCTCGAAACAACAGATCGATACGCTGCGGCAGAACTGTCAGGAGTTTGGTGTCCGGCTTTTTGATCTCGATGACGCCGATCAGGGCATTGTCCATGTGATTGGCCCAGAACTCGGCATCACGCAGCCTGGCATGACAATCGTCTGTGGTGACAGCCATACCGCAACGCATGGTGCGCTCGGGGCGCTCGCCTTTGGGATTGGCACCAGTGAAGTCGAACATGTGATGGCCACCCAAACGCTGCGTCA
>RGBY01000128.1 GCA_009919445.1 Planctomycetia bacterium | reverse complement strand
AATGCGAGAGGGGGGAGTCGAACCCCCACACCTTTTGGGTACTGGAACCTAAATCCAGCCCCGGGGGGTTCTCGGTTTGCGGTTGGTTGCTGGTTACCGAGAAAAACGCACATTCTCGGTTTCGAGTTGGCCGCTAATTTGCCGAAACTGCCATGCAAAAGGTCACCAAACAGGTCACCAGCCAAGCGGGTGGTCAGAGGTGGGTCATGGGCTGATCCAAACCCGATCCCACCGTCGGACTACCGGAGGGGCAAGTGATTCATCAGAATTGTTGTCGGCCTTGTTCGGCAAATCTCGGGGCTAGACTCAACCTTAAAGGGTTCATATGAGAATTTTTGCGAAACTCGTTTGCCTGCTTTTCTTTGTGAGTGTTGGAATAGGTCTCGGGCTTGGTTTCGGGGCCAGCTCGGCTCCGTTTACCGCCAGCACCCAATTGAAACAGCAGACTGCCTACACGGGGGCGGCCTTGGGAGCAGTAGGTGGGGTCTTAGTTGGGCTTGGGCTTGGGAGTCTTGTCGCGGGCAAAGACGGCAAAGACGACTAGGCGGCTGCCTTCCTCCCTGAGTCCTTACCGGGCGGGGCAGTCTAAAGTCGGCGAGGCCCGGATTGATCCGGTCGAATGGTGGTCACACCACCAAAAACCGGGTCACATCTTATTAGGCCCGAGGGCGACCAGTGACGGTTGGGTGTCGATTGCCTAGCGGTTGGCGTTGCTGCTTAATTTGGTGACCAGATCGGTGACCAAGGCCAAACCGGCAGGGGTGCCAACAACTGAAAAGTCTGTTTTTATCGAATGCGAGAGGGGGGAGTCGAACCCCCACACCTTTTGGGTACTGGAACCTAAATCCAGCGCGTCTGCCAATTCCGCCACTCTCGCGTGGCCGCTCGGTAGATGGGCCTACCAGGGTGTCTCAGAGTCTACCTTGTCGAATCGCTTAGCGTGGGCGGTCGGGCTCTTGTTTCTCAAGAAAGCGATCGAGATTACCGGCGCCACCGCCGCGAGGCGGCCAGCTGGCCAGAAGCCATTGCCGCAAAACGCCACTCGGCGCGGGCTCCGCTAGCCGACCATCGGCCGCCGGCCGGTCAGAAAGCGTCACTCGTGTGGTGCGAATTTCGAGTGACTCAACTGCTGCTGTGGATGGCTGGCGGCGATTCCAGTCGGCAACCAGACCGGCGGCTACGCCGTCACGAAGGGCGGCCTGACGCTGCTTCGGCAGTTCCCAGAAGAGTTTGTGCCAGCGATGGTTGGGAAGAGACGAAAACCCACTCGGTGGATGATCGGCGACAAAAGGCCGGCCTGCTCGCAGCAGGTCAACGACCCGGCCATCTGCAAGCACCGCCCGGCCAGTAACCCACTGCTCAAAGGGGCCCACGTCCCCAAACATCGCCCACGATTGTTCTAGGCAGAGCAGATTGACCGGTACGGTCAGCCAGCCAGACGCTGGTCGATTGGGGCGAAGCAGGGGATGGCTGTAGGCAAACAGCGCCACGACAACAGCCATACCGAGGCATGCCCGCCGACAGATTCCCAAACGGGATTTGTTGGAGACCGGGTACTGGCCAGTCGCCCGGTCTGCCTGGTGTCGGCCGGGCAGCAGCGGAATCCAGGCGAGAATACCGACCGGAGCAAACAAGCCCACCGTCATGGTGATCCAGATGCTGGCATGAAAGAGCATGAAACAAAAAGCGATCCAGCGACGCACAGGCTTCGTTCCAAAGCAGTAGGCAAGCGGCCCCAGGAGTTCCAGTGCCAGCACGCCCCAGGTCAGAAAAGGAATGACCCCCGGCAGGGCAATGAGGGCCGCGCCGAGTGGGGTGCCGTGATCATGCACTGAGAGGGCATAGCCGACTGCGGTTCCTGCCAGCCAGGTTCCCTGAAGCTTGGACTGTCCGGCAGCGACGTAGACAAGAAGGACCTGAGCAACAAAGGCGGCAGGGGCGAGCCCACAGACCGTTGCGGTGCCAGCCGCCCGCCGACGTCTGGCATCAATCGACCATCGTTCACCGAGGGGCAGAAACATGCTCCAGAACAAAAGGCAAGCCATCCAGTAGTCTCCGGCGTTGAGTGCCGGGGCGGTTCGCCGCAGGATGCTCACCCAGATGATCCAGGCGAGTATCGAGGCAACGGGTGTACACAGGCCGACAGCAAGCAAGATTCCAGCGACTGCTTCCAGTCCCAGGATCGTCGCCTGCCACCAGAAAGGCTCGCCTGCAAATGCCAGCGACCAGCAGCCAGGACTGAGGTAAGCCTGGATGACGGACAGCGGAAAAATTCCCTCAGGAGCCATGAACAGCCAGGCGTCACGGCTTCTCAGGGCCGCATCGGCCACCAGCAGGCAGCCAGCCACCATCCGGAACACCGCCAGATGGGTGGTGTCGAGACAGGTTGCCGACCGGAATGACTCTCCCAGTCGGCCGCTCAGTGAAAGCAGGCGTGGTGAAGGCACAGCAGCGGCGTTTGAGAACGTTTCTTGAAGGAACCGGCTGGCGAAACTACAACAAGTTCGGCGGTTCGGGCACCGCTCGTGGTGCTCGGTGGCGGGCCCGGCGGTTATGCAGCCGCGTTTCTGGCTGCTGACCTTGGAATGGACGTGACCATCGTTGAAAAGGACCCACGTCTCGGAGGAACCTGCCTTTTGCGAGGGTGTATTCCGTCGAAGGCCCTGCTGCATGTCGGCCGAGTGGTGGCAGAGGCCCGGGAGATGGAGGAGTGGGGGGTGCGTTTTGGGCCACCCACGGTCGACATTGACGCCGTGCGAGCCCGAAAAGAGAAGGTCATTGCTGCGTTAACCGGAGGGTTGGGGCAGTTGGCCCGCCGCCGGAATGTCAATGTTGTTCAGGGCCAGGCCCGCTTCACGGCCTCAAACACGCTTGAGGTGGCTCTGGATGCGGGCGGCAGTGAGACGCTCAGCTTCGACCACTGCATTCTGGCCAGCGGTTCCCGTCCGGCCAGAATTCCCGCCTTCGATATCGGCAGTCCGCGAGTGATGGACTCTACAGTTGCGCTTGAACTGGCTGACATCCCGGAATCACTGCTGGTGATTGGTGGAGGCTATATCGGTCTGGAAATGGGGACAGTCTATGCCGAACTGGGCTCACGGGTTTCGGTGGTGGAACTTACCGACGGGCTGCTGCCTGGCGCCGATCGTGACCTTGTTAAGCCACTTCATAAGCGATTGACAAACCTGTTTGAAGCCATTCGGCTCCAGACTAAGGTGGTCCGCCTCGAAGATCGCGGTGAGGGTATCGAAGTCTTTTTCGACGGACCTGAGGGGGAAACCAGTCAGGTCTTCTCTCGGGTACTTGTGGCGGTTGGCCGCCGTCCCAACTCTGACGGTATCGGCCTTGAAAACACAGGTGTGGTCATTGACAGCAAGGGGTTTGTCGGTGTCGATGCCCAGCAGCGGACCGCTGACCCAAGCATTCTGGCAATCGGTGATGTCTGTGGTGAACCGATGCTGGCCCATCGGGCCAGTCACCAGGGAAAGGTGGCAGTTGAAGCCCTCCATGGTGAGCCTGCTCTGTTTGAGCCGCGGGCCATTCCCGCAGTTGTCTTTACCGATCCGGAAATTGCCTGGGCAGGCCTGACCGAGCACGAGGCGGCGGCTACAGGCCGCGAGGTGGAAATCAGCCGCTACCCATGGGCGGCCAGTGGCCGGGCCCATGCCCTGGGCCGCACGGATGGCCTAACGAAAATGTTGGTCGACCCGGAAACTGATACGGTTCTGGGGGTTGGCATTGTCGGCCCCGGAGCGGGAGAACTCATTGCGGAGGCTGCTTTGGCCATTGAAATGGGCTGCTCAGCCCGAGATCTGTCTGAAACGATCCACCCCCACCCGACGCTGGGTGAGACCGTGGCATTTTCAGCGGAGAATTATTTCGGCGTTGCCACCGAGATCTACCGGCCGAGGGCAGATGCGGCGTCTCGCTGAGGCAATCACCGGGGATTTCCCCGGTTTCCCCTGAAGCGGGGAGAGACCTTTACGCCCGAGCCCGCTTCCTACGATACTCAAGAAAAACCAGTCGCTTTTTGGAGAATTCAATGGCCAGTTCCGAGTTAGACCAATCCCGCAGTGATGGATCAGGTGTCGGGGCGGTCGGCACGGAAGCGGGCGGCGATGGCACGCTGCCAGCTGCTGTGCATGGCCAGATGTCGATCGGACAGGCGAGTGGTTCGACGAGCGGCCAGCCCATACAGGCGGATGGCGCGACGATGGTCGACGCCGACCCCACCGAAACCCAGGAATGGCTCGACTCGCTCCGGTATGTGCTGGAAAGCCGTGGGGCTGACCGAGCCAGTTATCTGCTCCATGCAATTGAGCAGGAGGCCTATCGGCTCGGTGTGCAGATTCCGTTCGTTGTTACCACCCCCTACATCAACACCATTCCGACCGATCGTCAGGCCCCCTTCCCGGGCAATCGCGATCTTGAGCGGCGGATCAAGAGCATCATCCGCTGGAACGCGATGGCCATGGTGGTGCGGGCGAACCGAGAAGACAAAAGCATCGGCGGTCATATCTCGACCTTTGCCTCGGCGGCAACGCTCTACGAGGTTGCACTCAATCACTTCATCCGTGGTCGTGGCGATGATTACTCGGGCGATCAGGTCTACTTCCAGGGGCATGCCTCTCCAGGCATTTATTCACGGGCGTTCGTCGAAGGCCGGCTGACGGAAAAGAACCTGGAAAATTTCCGTCGTGAACTGGCCGACGGTGGCGGGCTGTCGAGTTATCCACATCCCTGGCTGATGCCCGGTTTCTGGGAATACCCGACTGTCTCGATGGGGCTGGGCCCGATCATGGCGATCTATCAGGCCCGGTTCAACAAATATCTTCAGGATCGGGGAATCAAAGACACGAGCCGGCAGCGGGTCTGGTGCTTTATCGGAGATGGCGAATGTGACGAACCCGAGACGCTGGGGGCTATTTCGCTGGCCACTCGGGAAGGCCTCGACAATCTTGTCTTTGTTATTAACTGCAATCTGCAGCGGCTCGACGGCCCCGTACGTGGGAACGGCAAAATCATTCAGGAGCTCGAGGGCGTTTTCCGTGGGGCCGGCTGGAACGTCATTAAGGTGATCTGGGGCGAAGAGTGGGATGCCCTGCTTGCCCAGGATGAGGATGGACTTCTGGTCAAGCGGATGAACGAGGTCGTTGACGGGCAGTATCAGAAATATGTGGTCATGCCCGGCGGCTACATTCGTGAGCACTTTTTCGGAAGCGACCCACGGCTTGCAGAAATGGTTTCCCATCTGTCGGACGAGAAACTCAAGAAACTGCGCCGCGGGGGGCACGACCCCGAGAAGGTCTATGCCGCCTACCACAAGGCAGTCAACGACCGTGACATGCCCAATCGCCCGACTGTGATCATTGCCAAGACGATCAAGGGCTATGGCCTCGGTGAGGTGGGTGAAGGCCGGAATGTCACCCATCAGCAAAAGAAACTCAACGAGGAAGAACTGCGGGCCTTCCGGTCACGCTTTGGTATTCCGATTTCGGACGATGAAGTTGCCAAGGCACCGTTCTACAAGCCGGCAGACGACTCGCCCGAAATGAAATATCTCCGTGAGCGGCGGGAAGCACTCGGTGGCTACGTGCCGACTCGTCCAGAGTCACAGCCGCTCCTCGAGACGCCCTCGCTCGATGACTACCGCACATTCATTGAGAAAAGTGCTGGCCGTGAGGTGTCGACAACAACCGGTGCGGTCACGTTGATGGCCTCCTTGCTGAAGGACAAGTCAGTCGGCAAGTACATCGTGCCGATCGTGCCTGATGAGTCTCGAACTTTCGGCATGGATCCGCTCTTCAAGCAGTGTGGCATCTACGCCCACACGGGCCAGTTGTATGAGCCGGTCGATTCTGACCAGTTGCTTTACTACCGTGAGGCAAAAGACGGGCAGATTCTTGAAGAGGGCATCACCGAAGCTGGCAGCATGTCGAGCTTTGTCGCTGCTGGCACAAGTTATTCCAGCCACGGCGTCCCGATGATTCCGATCTTCATCTACTACTCGATGTTCGGGTTTCAGCGGATCGGGGATCTCATCTGGGCAGCCTGTGACATGCGGGCCAAGGGCTTCATGATTGGTGGCACCGCTGGGCGGACCACCCTCAATGGCGAAGGGCTTCAGCATCAGGATGGTCACAGCCACCTGTTCGCTCTCGCCTATCCGACCGTGCGGGCCTACGACCCGGCGTTCGTCTATGAAGTGGCGGTGATCATGCTGGAGGGCATGGATCGCATGTATGCCAAGGGTGAAGACTGGATCTACTACATCACGGTCTACAACGAGAACTACGAGATGCCCTCGATGCCGGCAGGGTGTGAGGAAGGCATTCTCAAGGGCATGTACCGGCTGAAGGACGTTGCCGCAGCCAAGCCAGCTGAGGCGGTGCCGCATGTGAATCTGTTTGGCTCCGGGGCCATTCTCCGCGAGGTACTGCGGGCCGCCGACATGTTGGCCGATCAGTGGGGAATCAGCAGCACGGTCTGGAGTGTCACTAGTTGGAAGGAACTGCGGCGAGATGCCCAGGAATGCCGCCGGTGGAACATGCTTCATCCTCAGGCTGAGCCTCGGAAGAGTTACCTGGAAACCACCTTGGCCGATGCCGAGGGGGTCTTTGTGGCTGCCAGTGACCATGTTCGGGCAGTGCCTGAGCAGTTAGACCCCTGGATTCCCGGAGGTCTTTTTGTCCTCGGAACCGACGGGTTTGGGCGGAGCGAAACCCGGGGCGTTCTCCGCAGGCACTTCGAGGTTGATGCTGAGTGCATCGTGGTTGGCACGCTTTCCCGTCTGGCCGAGCAGGGGGCGATCGGGGCCCAGCAGGTGGCCCAGGCCATTGAAACGCTCGGGATCGACCCGGAAAAGGCTGACGCGGCGTCGGCCTAAGGCGGTTGCACCGGCCTGGAGTCAAGTTTGCCGGGCACTGTGCAAAACATCTGCTACTATTGAAGGATACTGTACCGGGCTACGGAAACGAGTGGTTTAGGCTCAGCCGCATCGAGGCCGTCAGCTCGCCTTTCCGGCCCTTTTTTCACTACGTGAGACAGCATGGCGACAGAATTCACACTGCCTGACCTTGGTGAAAACATTACCTCCGGTGATGTCGTTTCGGTTTTGGTAAGTGCCGGTGATACGGTCACGGCGGGTCAGGCCGTCCTGGAAGTTGAGACAGATAAGGCCGTCATTGAAGTTCCCTGCCCAACGGCCGGGGTCGTTGGCGAGGTGCTCGTCAAAAAGGGTGAGACAGTCAACGTTGGCCAGCCCCTGCTTACGTTCGGGGCAGCGGCTGCAGCCCCTGCGGCA
>RGBY01000127.1 GCA_009919445.1 Planctomycetia bacterium | reverse complement strand
TTCGTCGAGGTGTCTTCAACGAGTTTTGGCTCCTCCTACAAACGAACTAAAATGCTTTTCACGCAGGCTTCTGAGATTTGCTCCCTCTTCGTCTGCTGCCTGGGCATGCTGAGGAAGCTCACCGGCCCGTCGTAAAACCTTCGTCAATCAAAGCTAACGAAAGCCCAGCGAAAGCCAACGAAAGAAAGAAATAAAGAATGACGCGTCGCGGAAACGGCTTTCTCGATGAAGCCACGGAGAAGCTCAGGGAGGAGCAGGAAAAAGGCAAGGACCCCAAGACTGCTTACGAGGAAAAGATGCTTGAAAGCCAGGACGAAGATGAGGGCTAACAGACCGCAAGCGGCTCTACTCGTAAAGTGACCATGCTTCTTCCCCTAGGTGCTACTTTCCCACCCAAACACTCCGGCCCTTCCTGGGAATGGCAAAGGTAAAACCCACAATCCTGGCTGAATCAAGAAGCGGGGAGAATGTCACAGACAGAGATCCTCACTCCAAATATGGTCTCAGCATGTGGGCTCGGCTACGGGAGACCGGTCGGCCATTCACTCCAAATCGTGGGAGAGCGATTGACGGTTTTCCCCGCGGCCAAGCCAGCAACCGCAACTCAGCCGACACCGGGCCGTTTAACGTTTTGGCAGGGAGCCAATCGGTTCGGCGTCTGACCCGATCCTCCTACCCTCCCCCAGCACAAATCAGCGTGGGGGGCCACCACAAATCCACGGTTTATTGAGACCCGCCATGAGTCGCTCAGCTAGCACCCGGCAGGCGATTCGCGATGCCGTCAGCCGACACGGTTCCACCCAGCCTCGGCGATCTCGCTTCCGCCGAATCCTCGCCAGCCTGAGCCTTGTTGGTCTCAGCGTCTGGCTCCTCTTCTGGGCGGCAGGGGCTTTCTCACCCCCGGCGGCAGTTGCCGAACTTCGTACGCTGGTCGATCAGGAAGTCTCCAGACTCAATCGAGTCGCTCGAAACGAGTTGCCTTATAGCGACCAAGGCCTCGACATGCGAAAGCTGTTTGAAAACATGCGAGATCTTCCCGACTCGCAGCGACAACAGGTTCGCCAGGAGATCGGACGGCTGTTCTCGGCACGGGAACGGGCCGAAGTCGGGTCATTCTTTGCTCTTCCACCTGACCGACGGCTGGCTGAGTTAGACCGGAGAATCAAAGCCGATGAAGCCCGGCGGCAGCAATGGGCCGCAGAACGGGCCGCAAGGAACACATCCACTCAGAATCAGTCTGGCCAGACGGCAGCCACCCGCGACGGCAATGGCCCTCCGAATAGCCGCGGCCCCCGGCCAGCAACCGGCCAGCCGGGGCAAGGCGACTCAGGCCGTCAGTGGGGACAAGGACGAGGACGCACCGAAGAAGCTCGGAATGAACGCATGAAAAACAGGCTCGATGCGACATCGCCCGATGACCGGGCCAAGCGGACCGAATATCGTCGGGCACTGGCAGAGCGTAGGGAAAAGCTGGGGATTGCTCCCGGCCGTGGCGGCTCTGGTCGGCGGCCAGGCTAAGTTCATGCTGCTCGTGGCCGTACCCACGCAGGCCGTCACGCTAGCCCCCACACGAGCTGCCACGTAAGCAATTTGTGAGACCGTCTCGCGAAGGCTGATGCTTTCCTTCGGTGCTGAGGAGAACTCACCTTTCGCTACACTCACTCGCTGGGTGGCTGCTGCTTGGCTCGGCTTCCCCTATGGCTTTCTTCGCTCCTTCGTTCCTGAAACCCAACGCTGGCAATGATGCCCCGCCGGTTGCATAAGACCATCATCAGGACGATCCTGTTGGCGGCCTCTTTGGCTACCGCAGCGGGGATCCGCTCCTGCGGAATTGCACCGGATCGTGTCCCAACCAGTCGCGATACATGGACGATTCAGACCGTTCATGATGGTGACACCGTGACCGCTGTCACACCGACTGGTCAGACCGAACGAATCCGGCTGCTGGGCATTGATGCGCCCGAAAGCAGCCCGGACAGCCCTCAGCCAAAAGGTTCGACAGCAACCTCTTCGCATCGACGCCCATGGCCGTGATCAGTACGACCGCCTTCTGGGGGTCCTCTGGGTCGGCCCACGAAACATTAACCAGGAAATGGTCGCTGACGGTGAGGCCTGGGTGTTTGATCGTGGTTCACCCCCCGCTGAGTTGCTCAAGGCCGAACAGGCCGCCAGGCAGGCTCAGCGGGGGCTCTGGTCAGCAGCCAACCCAATCCGGCCGGCTGAGTGGCGGATGACCCACCCCAGAAAGCCCTGAAACGACCAGCCTCTTTCCCCTGAAACAGGCCGTTTCGCTCGGTTTGTGAAAATCCCCGGAATCCCCGCTGGAGTTCCGTTTTGCTGGCATCCGATAATCTATGGTTGTGCATGCCATGAAAATCCCACCGGAAGTCGTGATCACCGGCGTCGGTGTCGTCAGCCCAATTGGCATTGGCGCTGATGCCTTCTGGCACGCGCTGCTAGCAGGCGAGAGTGGCATCCGACCCATCGACCTGTTTGATTCGAGCGGGCTGACGGTGCGATTCGGTGGGCAGATTCCCTCGTTCGATCCAAAGCTCTACGTCAGGCCGCGGAAAAGCCTGAAGGTCATGAGCCGGGAAATTCAGATTGGCTTTGCCGCGGCCGACCTTGCCATGGCTGATGCGGCCATCGCCAGTGATCGGATAGAGCCGGAACGGTTCGGTGTCGTGTTTGGTAACGACATGATCTATGCCGATCTCGATGATCTGGAGTCAACCTACCGCCGGGCCCGGAGGGAAGACGGTAGTTTCGCCTACGACCAGTGGTCAGAGGCCATTCACGAAGAGCTTCACCCGCTCTGGCTGCTGAAGCATCTGCCCAATATGACCGCCTCCCATATTGCCATCGCTCAAGATGCCCGCGGCCCGAACAACACCATCGTTCTGGGTGATGTCTCAGGTCTGCTTGCGGTCGCCGAGGCTGCCAGTGTCATTCAGCGAGGCTGGGCCGATGTGATGCTAGCCGGAGGCACCGGCTGTCGCTTGCACCCGACCGCCATGGTAGCCCGCGGGAACTCGCAGTTGTCGAAACGCAGCGATGATTATGAGGCTGCCTGCCGGCCGTTTGACCGCGACCGGGACGGTCTGGTGAATAGCGAAGGCGCTGGTGTCCTCGTCCTTGAATCTCGTGAACATGCTGACCGCCGTGGTGCCCGTATTCGGAGTCGCCTGCTCGCCACCGCTGCCCGCTGCGAGCCCCGCAAACTCGACGAGCCCCCGACTGGTCGTGGTGTCCAACTGGTCCTGCGGGAAGCCCTTCGCCGATCTGGGCTGGATGCCAACTCGCTCGGCCACATCAATGCCCACGGCCTCAGCACGATCGTGATGGATCGGGCCGAAGCCCAGGCGATTGCCGCCGAAGTCGGCGGGACGCCGGTCACCGCCCCCAAGGGGAACCTGGGGCATGCCGGAGCAGGGAGCGGATTACTGGAGTTAGCCGCCAGCGTGCTTGCCGTTGAGGCCGGTACGATTCCACCCACCCGCAACTATCAAACGCCAGACCCTGAGTGTCCGATTCAGGTTGTCCATGGCGAGCCGCTGAAAGGCCGGCCGGGCACTGCTATTGCGGTGAACTTTGGGTCGATGGGCCAGGCTGCTGCCGTCGCCATTGCCGCCGGCTAACCGGCCAAGCAGCCCGACGTTTTCTGCTGCATCCCTGAGAACCGGCATAACCGGCAATCTGCTGCCAGGGCTGGATCATCCTCGGGGTGGTGATCGATCCTTTCTTTATGCGGCTCCTGTTGGCCTGCACCTGAAGGCATTCCCGTGAAACGTCAGACTATTCTTCTCCTCGGCCTGCTGATCTTCTTCGTTGGCATCCAGTTTCGGATGGTCGAGTCCTTTACCCTGAGTGATTTTTCCAGCCGGCTGATCGCCGCTGCCCCGGCACCGACCGAAAGCCCAGCGACCCCGGGTTGGAGTCGCAAAGTGGTTGAGCCTCCTCGCTGGCTGGGACTCGCCCTGATGTCAGTCGGCTCCGTGCTTACCCTTCGCAGCATGAAGCCGCCAAAGGTTAGCTTTGGCGGCTAACTGGCTGAACAGGCTCTCTCTTTCCCTGCCCCTTTCTGCCAGTTTTTGCCTTGGATACCCTGTTGTAAGGCTGAGGGCTTTCAGGGTTGCCTGCTGCCACAATTAGGGCTGATCTGCCGGTGTGACGCCATACCCCCACAGTTGCCGCAGCATGCGACACGCCTGAGGATCGTGCTGCTGCAGCTCTTCTCGGCAGAAGGGGAAGAAGTCATTCCGAGAAAAAAAGGACTCAGTCACCTCAGCAAAATATTCCTGAGGATTTGTAAGCGCGTAGGCCCGGTCCATCGTCAGCCGTCCCTTTGCATCCTGCCGCTGCACCCGTTCGTAGTTCCCCGCGGCCTTTGCCCGTTCAAAACATTCAATGACCGTGGGGTTGCCATATCCCTCTGCAAGTTCACGATCGTGATAGGCATGGGCCAGTTCGTGTAGGGCGAAGTTGGGCATTCGCCTGGTCTCAGCTGCAAAAATCAACACGTTGGTGAACTCAACCGCCTTGGCCATTTCAGGATCTCGACCATGATTCCGTAGCCACCCAGCAGCCGGGTGGTATTCAGCCCGCGCTGCAAACCCGTCGTAGGCTGGCGAGAGGTAGAGTGGCACGGCTTTCAGTTTTTCAACCGCAGCAGCCGGCACGACGCAGACAATCTCGCGAAGCTGCTCGGATAGCAGTTCGATGGCCGTCTCAGTCGCTTTCGCATGATCAGTCAAGAGCCGGCGACTGATCAACACCCGCCAGCCCTCCAGCTGCCTCTCCTCCCGGCCGGCTGGCAGATCGGTCTGCCGGTCAGTCGAGGAGAAGCCGGATTCTGGATGCTGACCGACAGGTGAATGAGGCTTACTCGCCTGAGCCACCAAGTCATATTGCCGACCGAACTCGGCAGCACGAGAAACCGCAGGCACAAGGCCAGCCGCTACTATGGCCACGCCCAGGACGAGAACGCTCTGAGTCCACTTCATAGAATTTCCATATTGCAAAGAAGGCTGCTGGCTCCAACCGCTGATCCGCGAGTTAATGAAAATGGTTCTACCCTGCATCACACCCTCCCCACAAATCCCTGAGGTGATGACGTCTCCCTGAGCCACCTCATGTCTTCCTCTCATCGCCTTCGTCCCAACACCGACATGGAAGCCCACAATGCTCACCATTGAACGCCTGCTGGCCGCTGCCAACGAGACTGCCACCGATGCTGAGGCTGCAGTCGCCGTTGCACGATTGCTTATCCAGCGTGCCCAAGAACTCCAGACGCCACAGGAACGTCGCCAGCAGGCAGAACTCAACCGCATGATCAGTCATCCGCAGGACAAGGCAACGCTTGTGGAAATGACTGACCAGGCCTTTCGCACCACCATCAACCGTCGCGTTGCCGATCAGTTGACGCACATCCTCGACGTGCAGGGCATTCCCCGTTTCTTTAGCGGCCTTGATCGCACCATGCTGCGTGGCTTCCAAAGCTTTGGGGGTTTCATGCCGGGTGTGGCCGTCCCCCTGGTCAAGGAGAAAATGCGTCGCGAAACCGCGAATGTCATCCTGCCAGCCGAGCCAGACCTGCTTACGCCTCACCTTCGTGAGCGGCATGCCGAGGGGCTTCGCATGAATGTCAATTTTCTCGGTGAAGCCCTCCTCGGAGAACAGGAGGCCACACGGCGGCTAAACCGTTATCTGGCAGCACTCCAGCAGCCCGAGGTTGAGTGCATCTCCGTCAAGATCTCGACAATCTATTCCCAGATTTCACCGCTCGCCAGGCAGCACACGCTGAACCTGCTGGCCGACCGGCTGGAGTTGCTCTTTCGGGCGGCAGCCAAAGAACACTTTGTTGATCAGTCCGGCAGGCAGTCTGGCAAGTTCGTCTACCTCGACATGGAAGAATACCGCGACATGTATCTCACCCGAGATGCATTGATCGCCGCCCTCAGTCGGCCTGGGCTCGAAGATGTCCGTGCCGGCATCGCCCTGCAGGCATACATCCCCGACTCGTATGGTGTGCTGTGTGAACTGGCTGAGTGGTCCCGCCAACGGCTAGCCAGCGCACGGGCAAAGGGTCACACCTGTGAACCGCTTACCGTGCGCGTGGTCAAAGGCGCCAACATGGAAATGGAGCGGGTAGAAGCCTCTGTAATGGGCTGGCCTCAGGCAACCTATCACACGAAGGAAGAAACCGACGCTCAATTCAAACGTATGGTTCGTGAGGCGTTCCGCGATGAAAATACCGAAGCCTTACGACTTGGGATCGCATCACACAACCTCTTCGACATCTCGCTTGCCCTGCTCTGGGCCTCTCGCTGCGGTGCCTTGGGAACCCCACGCGTGCAGTTTGAAATGCTCGAGGGGATGGCAAACCACCAACGCCGGGCGATTTTTGAATGTGTGCAGGAATTCCTGCTCTATGCGCCAGCATGCCGCCAGCAGGATTTTATCCACGCCATTGGCTACCTGATTCGGCGTCTTGATGAAAACACGGGCGCAGAGAATTTCCTCCGTCACACGTTTCATCTCGATCCACCATGTTTCAGCGGCACCACGACGTACCCAAGACCGCCGCCAACCGGCCGTTCAGCCACCAGAGGCTGCCCATTGGAGTGAATACATCAATGAGCCAGACACCGACTGGTCGCTGCCACACCATGCAGACTGGGCTGCCGATATCGTGGCCCGCTGGCAGCCACGATGTAACGACATGGCACCGACGGTACCGCTCTGGGTGGCGGGAGAAGAACGCACCGGCCAGCGGATAATCCGTTCTTCAGGCGACCCGTCCCGCCCGGGCACTGTTGCCTGCCGGTACGGGGAGGCCAATGAAGCTGACATCGACGATGCTGTTGCCTGCGGACAGGCAGATCCTGCTGGCTGGCGAACACGAAGCCACAGCGAACGCCAGAGCATCCTGCGACAGGCAGCCCAACTGATGCGTCAGCGGCGAGGTGACCTGATTGGCGCGGCTATGGCTGATGGTGGCAAAACCATCCATGAGGCTGATCCGGAAGTCAGTGAGGCCATCGACTTTACCGAGTTCTATGCATTGGCAGCCAAAGCCCTTCATGAAAGCAATCAGTTTCAGGTTCGAGGACGGGGGCTTGTCGCCGTTATAAGTCCCTGGAATTTTCCACTCGCTATCCCCTGTGGCGGCGTCACAGCAGCATTAGCCGCTGGAAACACTGTCATTCTCAAGCCGGCCAGCGATACCGTGCTCCCGGCCTGGATGATCTGCGAATGCCTCTGGGATGCCGGTGTCCCCCGAGAAGCGCTGCAACTGATTCCCTGTCAGGGCTCAACCAGCGGACAGCGACTGGTCACCCACGACCATGTTGACGTGGTCA
>RGBY01000126.1 GCA_009919445.1 Planctomycetia bacterium | reverse complement strand
GTCTCGGGAAGACCAGCCGGTCGGGTGTGAGGAAGCCATGGGCGAGCGCCAGCCTCTGGAATTCTGAAGTAGACTGTTTTCTACCAAAGTGGAGGTAACGAGGGAAATCGCCGCCAGCCTCACGGCTCAGATACAGTTTCGCAGGATTGATCATGAAGGTGTTGCTCTCACGCGAGGAACTCGCCGCTGGCGTTTGTCGATTAGCAGCGGAGGTGCGGCGTGACCATGGGGCTGAGCCGTTGACTCTGCTGGGTGTGCTCACCGGTAGCATCGTGCTGGTGGCCGATCTGCTCCGCCAGCTCGAGGGGCCGGTGGAGGTAGGAATGGTCTGGGCAAGCAGCTACCGGGGAACGGCTACTCGGCCTGGTTCACTTGAGCTTCGGCTCGACCTGCTGCCTGACCTGACAGGCCGCAGGGTGTTACTCATTGATGATATTTTCGACACTGGCCGGACACTCTCTGCGTTGGTCGATGCCCTTAAAGAACGGGGGGTTGCTTCGGTGCAGACGCTGGTGTTGCTCCGTAAACCAGCCCGCACAGAGGTGGCAATGCGGCCAGACTACGTCGGATTCGACATTCCCGATGCCTTCGTTGTTGGCTATGGTCTCGACTATGACGGTGTCTGGCGAAATCTCCCCGAGATTTGCACGCTTGAGCCAAGTGATCTCAGCACGACGCTGGGTACAACACCGGGTACGACACTGGGCTGAACCTCTTTCTTGTTTAGGATGGCAACCCCCATCCTGCTCCCCACCGGAATGCTGATGCCACCTTCTGCCGATCCCGGTTGCCTGATGGTTGCCTGTGAGCATGATCCCGTCGGTACCGGTCGGCAAATTGAACTGACCGCAGTGGCACTTCGGGATGCTGGCTGGCGGGTGCTGGTTGCCTGTGTCAGTGCAGGGGGAAGTCTTGCCAGTCGCCTGGTCGAAGCAGGGATTGAGGTTTCACGGTTATCCCACCGGCCGCAGCCTGATGCCTCGGCTCTGCCTCGTCTGCTCGGTCTGATTCGGCGGGAGCGTCCGGCCGTTGTGCTGGGGTGGGGACGAGAAACCCTGCCAGCGGTGGCAGCGACCCGGCTGCTTGCGTCGGCTGGTGGTCTGCAGCGGTGGCGGCACCTGCACCTTTTGTCACAGCCACCGCGGGGCCGGGTGGAAATCGCCGCAGCTAGGGCCGCTGATGGTCTTCTGGTGACGGCAGACTCGATTGCTGGCGCGTGTGGAGCACTTGGGCTGGCGAGCCGCACAACGGTTGTGCCACCTGCCGCAGCCTCATTTTCCGAGCGAGGGGAGCGTTCGCAGTTGGCGGTTCGTCTTGGGCTTGATCCTGCCAAGCCCTGGATGCTCTGTGTGGCTCCACTCGTAGCGCCATCACGGCTGGAGCGATTACTTTGGGGCATCGACCAGATGGGGGTAGTGCGACAGGATGTCGAGTATGTCATTGTTGGGCGGGGCAGATTAAGGCGTCGTCTCCAGCGGCGTGCTCGGGTCGAGGAGGTCGACGGCTGGCTGCACTGGTTTGAGCAACTTCCCTGCCTGCCTGAACTCGTGCCGCATGTCCAGGTGCTCTTCCAGCCTGGATCAGTTGCGTACGGTGGATGTCTGCCCGAGGGATTGGCTCACGGGATTCCTGCCGTCGTCACAGACTCAGCTGAGTATCGTGAACTGCTCGGTGATGATGAAGCCGGTCGGCTGGTACCGACGGTGCCCGAAAGTGAATTCGCCCGTCGCGCCATTGAACTGCTGGAGAATAAGCAGGCGGCCGACGCCTGCCGGGAAGCGGCCCGAAAGCGGGTGGCCAGCATCTTTGAGCCGACAAAATCACTGGCGGCGGTTGTAGCGGCAATCCAGTCATGAGCCTGCGAAGGCTCGCCAGTTTCAGTCGATCTGGCTGAGAGCCCGCAACTGTTGCCCCAGGGGCAGGGCTCGCCCATGCCCGTGCTCTGCGACGAGATGACCTGCCTTGTAGACAGCTGCCGGCATGGCAAACATTTCGGCAAGGCTGGCCCGCGGTTGGTAGAGCGTGATGTCAGCATCAGCAGTCGGCCCCAGGTGGCCCTTGTTTGGAAGGCCGGCGATCCGGGCCGGGGCCGCACGAGTGATGATGCAGAGTTCTTGGAGTGAATATTCGCGTGACAGGCCGGCCAGCGGTGACCGGGAACGAACGGTTGGGTGGATCCGAGACAACGCCTCCTGACGAAAGGCAGCGTCACCGAGGAGTTGCATGAGGACGGGATACGCCGTGAAGTGGGCGCCATTGGGGTGGTCAGTCGACAGCACAACCCGCCAGGGGTCGGCGGCAGATAGAAACCACTCCAGGCCGATGGCCCACTGCCAGGAGTGGATCAGGTTTTTTTCCTTGTAGGCAATCGGCAAGACGCCACAGCCCCCCTCCAGCCAGAGGTCGTGCGAGTGCCAAGGCACGCCGGTGGTGGCAGCAAGATACTCGGCGGCGGCAGCGTCACCGGTCATGGCGACGGTTTCACCAAAAAGAACCTGGCCGACATCGAGGGTCAGCCCGTCGTGGCTATTGAACCAGTCAGCCAAGGTAGCCACCCCGGAACCAAAGCTATCCGCATCGAGTTCCCCACCGGTGTAACTGTGAAATTGGACATGGGCGAGGTGGGCGGGAATGCCCTCGAGGGTCTTCATGGTTTCCGCAAGAGTCCGCCAGTTTCCCGGAAGTCCGAGATTGGCGGTATGGATGTGGAGCGGGTGGGGCAAGCCAGCAGATGCGACCCCACGGGCGAGACGCTCAAGGAGGGTTCGGCCAGTAAGGGTCAGGCCAGGAAGTGGAGTGTCGAGATCGTGGTGATCACCACGACTCCGTTTCCAGAAGGCGGGCCCGCCGGGATTGGCAACCTTCACCCCCCAGCCACCACCGTGGCCAACCGCATCCCGAACCAGACGACTGATGGTGCTCTCATCACCACTGTCGAGGGCCGTGAGCAGATCGGCATCATCTGCCGCCAAGAGATAGAAGCCTTTGTCAAGAATCGGTAATTCAGCCAACTCCATTGTGGCGATGCCGGCGGCTCCGGTGGCAATGGCGGCATCAAAGACCGTCGTGTAGCCCAGCGCGGCATAGGCTGCACCAGTCCGGTGGATGGTGGGGACGGCGGCAGGCTGTTTGCAGCCACGCTGGTGGGCACTTAAGTGTGGTGCAATCCGCCGGCCCGCGTTGACCTTTGGTCCGGCGATATGGCTATGAAGGTCGACACCCCCTGGCATCACAACCAGTCCGGCGGCATCCACTCGCCGAAAGCGGCTAACGTCAGCCGGCTTGTCGATGATGCGGCCCGACTCAATCCAGACATCGGCAGTCACGCCATCTCGGCCATTGGCTGGGTCGTAGACAGTGCCGCCCGTGAGGACGAACGGGTCGTGGTTGCCGAGTGGACCTGCCAAGGGGGCTGCACCAGTCATCTTTCTTCCCCTGCCCCGCTTTGCTGCTGAATGCGCTCGTTCAGCATGGTTAGCATCGCTTCCAGTGTCGGCAGGGCAGATGATCCGCGGGGGATGATGCGGACAAGCCGGCCATCCTCCCGCAGCATGGTGCCCGCGGTAGCCCTGGCGCTGGCCACAGCAAGCACGATCATCTGGCTCCTCACCGGTTCTGGTGCCAGGTCGGTAAGGGCAATGACTGCGGGTGGGTTCTGGGCCGTTGCGATTCCCTCTTTGACAGCGGCAGGGAGGGGGCCGAGAACCAGCAGGCAGTCGACTTCCCCGCGGTCAATCAGTCGTCTGGCATCGGCTTCAGCTGGTTCAAACCGACTGCCATCACAGTCGGCTGTGGCAATGGCTCCGGGGCTGCCGTATCGCCAGGTGCAACGAGTGGCAAGCCCGGCAGCATTCGGCCCACCTGCTGCGATGCCTCCGCCGAGCGGAATTTGAAAGGCCGGCTTGTGGTGAGCAAGGCGACGAACAAGTTGGGCCAGCGCCCATGAGGAGAGACCTAAATGGTCAGTCTCGGTGGCAGAGACAAAACCAATGCAGTTGGCCTGCTGCATTGCTGCTACAACTTCTGAGATTAGCAGTTCGGGTTGGGTGGCAAGGTTCTGGGCAGGGCGTTTCTCAAAAGCATGCTGGAGCAGGCGGGCAGTGGGAACCATCTGCTCGTCCGTCAGTTGGAAATGGCGATGGTGGGCAGATGAGGGGAGGACTGAGGTGCCCCCCAGACTGATTGTCTGCCGCCTGCCGGATGAGATCGGAGACTCGATAAAACGCTCAAGGAACCGGGGATGCGTTGCTGACGGGTCACAATTCCAGAAAATCACCAGGTCGGCCCGGTCCCGTAGTTCTTCAAAAGCCGCGGTCACCTCGCCGACACGAGCAATCGTTGGTCCTGTTGTGCGGGCCATCTCAGCCAGGCCCCCGTCGATGGCAGCAGCTAGTTTTTCGGCAAGCTGGGAGGCAACGCCGATGGCCTCAAGGGGGGCGGTGGCCAGCCCAGTCACCAGGGTTCGCTGGCTGGCCAGCAGTTGGCTGGCTGACTTTGTGAGGGCTTCCTCAAGGCTGGTCTGTCGGCCAAAGACGGTCGTTGTGGCTGCGGTGGCACTGTTCAGCCACTGGCCAGCCACGAGGCACCGCGTGTCGGTTGGCTGATGTCCTGCGGCGTAGTCATCACAGAGCAATCCACAGCCAGTACAGACGGTGTCACTAGCCGGTGGGCTTTGTGATGGTGCGTGTGGTTGGCTTGGTGTGGTGGGCATCACAAACTCGGCAGGGCAAATCTTCTTGGCTGAGTATGCCCCGTTTGTCGTCGCTTCGCCAATGAAAGCCCCAACCCTCGGCTAGCTGAGGCCGGTTAGCGGGCCGGCTGCGCAATAGTCCGGGTTGCCAAACTGAGTTAGTTCGGTGTGCCCCATGGCATGGGCGATCGCGAGGAGCAGCCGATTGTGGGCAACCCCACCAGCATCGACCATACGTCCCCCCGTGAAGCCAAGGCCGCCTCCTAGGAAGACCCAGGGAATGTCGTTGTGAGAGTGCGAGTTGCCCTCACCGAGTTCATTTGTCCAGAGAATGGTCGTGTGGTCGAGCATGGAACCATTGCCGCCTGGCTCTGGTATGTCAGCAAGCCGACGGGCAAGATAGGCGACCTCGCCGGCATACCAGGCATTAATCCTGGTGAGTTTCTCCTGAGCATCGCTGTCAGCGTTGGGCTTGTGAGAGAGATCGTGCTGGCCTTCCTCAACGCCAATCCACTTCATGTGGGCCTGCCCCACGGAGTTTGTGAATTGCAGCGTAGCGATACGGCTAAAGTCAGCCTGCATCGATGCGACCAAGAGGTCGATCTGCATTCGACTGATTTTTGGCATCTGATCGTTTTGTTCGACCACGCCCTCCTCCAAGACTGGCACCGGATGGTCTGCTGTCTTCCGGAAACCAGCTAGCTGGTGCTCGAAGTTTCGCACGAGATCAGTATGGTGCTCCAGTAATCGTCGGTCCTCAGGCGGTAGGCTGGCGGCGAGTGTCCTCAGGTCATCACGGACATCATCCAGGACAGGGGTCGTCGATTGGCGTGACCGGCTGGTTTGGTCCTGCATAGACCATACGTGTCCAGATGTCTGATTTGTTGGGGACCAAAACACCAAATTCAAGTGACCCAAATCGGGTCAGTGTTGCAGGATCCTTTTGCATGAACGAGCGGATCTCCTGGTCGATCGATCGTCCACTGGCCCAGCCGGCAGGCGTGTCACTCCCTCCTTGAATGTTGCCCGGAAAGAGTTCGATGCCGGTTAAGAGGCAACCAATTCCTCTCATGTGACCGTCACCATCGCCCTTGATTTTGTTATGGACACCTTTGACAAGCAGTAACTGATCACGAAAGGGCTCAAGCGGAGCAAGAATGGCCGGTAGCGGTGCTGGTTGCTCAACCGGTGGCGGGGTGGCGAAGGCTCCCGGATGATTTGGCCAGAACTGCTGCTTCACGATGCCATCGGGGCTGAAGACTATGATCAGCCGTTGTCGCGGTTGGGGTGTACTCGCAGCAAGGCTAGGTAGGTTGCCCAGAAATGGCAGGGTAGCCGGAGCGATGCCAAGACGCCTGAAGAGGTCACGCCGGGTCAATAGAGGGGTTGTTGTCATATGAGTTGACTGCGTCTTCCTACGGACCGGTGTGGAAGGTTGTTTATGGTAACTCTAGGTGGTTCGGCCCTGTTTCTGAAACAGTCAGCAAGATGGGGAAGGCGTTTTAGGGCTTGTCAGGCTTTCTTGCGTGAGTCATTGCCCCCTGCCACGGGGCTCCTCAAATGGGTGCAATCTTGCTTCGTCGCGTCAATTGCTGCTCGCACTTAGGCTGCTACGGTCGCCGACGTGGCTGGCGATGTGGACAACAGCAGGATTTCAATGATGAGAAGGCGAATTGAATAGCCACCGGCGATGAATCGATCAACCAGTTGGTCGAGGGCCGCATCACCCCAGGCCCGGATCGGCTGCTTGACGATGGCATGAAAGAGGTTCTGAACAAAGGCCTCGGCAGCATCGCGACTGCCAGCAAGGGATGCCCCTAGTTCCTGTCCGCCGTTGAACGACATGGGCTCCCCCGCTCGTGGCTGATAACTCCCTGAGGCATCAATTCGGTAGTCCTGATCGCCTCGCCGCTCGCTTGTGCGGAAACGGCCAACAGCATCAAAATCTTCGAGGGCAAACCCGAGGGGATTAATCATGGTGTGACAGGTTTGGCATGCGGAAGGCTTGGTCTGCTGGGCCACTCGTTCGCGGGTAGTGAGGGAAGGGTGCAGCGCGGCAGCAAGTGGTGCCACCGCCTCGGGAGGGGGCTTGAGGACATTTCCAAGCATGCTGCGTGCAAGGAAAACACCTCGATGGATGGGAGAAGTTGCATCAGCATAAGCCAGCACGCTGAGCGTGTAGGGATGGGTCAGCAAACCTGCCCGTTTCCCATCATCAAGCCGTACACTTTGGAAAGGGGCATCAGTGGGGAGCGTGAGGCCAAAGAATGGTGCCAGCGTTCCGTTGACGAAGACTTCGTCATGAGTGAACAACCGCCTAAAGTCAGAGGCGTCACTCCAGGTTATTTCATCGAGCAGCAGGGACAGGCTCGTCCGCATCGCCGCAACGATTGCTGGCGAAAAATCGGCATAGAGCGATCGGTCCTTGGTGACTTCTGGGCCTTGGTCAATCCGCAGCCAGGCAAGGAAAAAGTCATGAAGTTTCGCACGGGCGCGTTGATCGGCGAGCATCCGATTGGCCTGCTGCACAATTCGCTCGGGGGTGTCTAGCTGATTTTTGTTGGCAGCAGCGATCAGGTTGTCGTCTGGGAGTGAGTCCCAAAGGCCGAAAGAGAGTCGGCTGGCAATATCGAATGGTGTAAGGCTGCCGTCAGCCTGCGGGCATGGCTCGCGGTAAAGAAACCGTGGTGAGGTCAGTG
>RGBY01000125.1 GCA_009919445.1 Planctomycetia bacterium | reverse complement strand
ACCTATGGACCCAATCAGGTGCCCGCAGAGGTTCTTGCGCTCGAGGGACTTGCTCAGGAGTCACTCGGCCGCCGGCTCGATGCCGCTGAAAGTTATCGGGCTGCGGTGGCCAAGGGCGATGCCCCACAGCAGGCAGCAGAGCGGCTCGCTGCGATTGAGGCTGACGGTGCGGGAACACTTCGACGATAAGTGACTGCTGCAGTGCCATTGAGTCTGCCGTCAGATCAACTCTGACAATCCCCCGGGCCTACGCACAAGCAAGCCGCGAGCGGGAGCGAGCGGACCCGCACCACCAACGAACGCCGTGCCACGTCAACAGTGCCGCCTGTCCCCCGGTTTCCACCGGGGGCTTCCATGCTGTAACGCTGAGTGCGACCAGCAGACCAAACACCCGGCGGGCAACTGGCTACTCGCCTGCTGTGGTACGACCGGTGAGCAGGTCGAAGGCTCCGATAGCCGGCACCAACAGGGCGACCGTGGCAAACCCGTAGGCGACGGCCGCCACCAGCAGGACCTGCAGGGTGTTGCCTTGCAGAAAGCCGGTGATGCCGACAAAGGTCAGGGCTGGCAGGATGGCCGAGGCCCAGCCAATAGCGGGCGAGGGGTTGCGGGCCGAAAGGGCGGCATACAGCCCGATGCCACCACCGACGATGACAGCCAGGAAGGGAGCAAGCTGGAGTTCGAAGCTCGCCCCAAAGGCAACCATGATCCGCATGGCTGTGGCCACACCGATAAAGAGAAATGCGATTGTCCCGAGTCCCACCGCAATAGCCCGGCGTGACGACGGGTAGGAAAGCCCAATGTGAATGCCGAGGACCGCCGCAAAGAACAGCAGGATAGATGTTCCCAACATTAGGTAAACGCCATTTTCAACCGAAGCGATGCCACTGGCAACGAGGGCGACGCAGAGGAGCAGTGGCAGCAGCACCACCTCACGGGCCACCACCAGCACGCCGAGGAGTTTGCCCCAGATGAACTCTTTGGGTTCAAGGTCACTGACAAGCAGCAGGTCGAGTGAGCCCCGATCACGTTCGGTCGTGATGCTGGTCACGGCCAAGGCGGTGACCGCCAGCAGGCTGGCCAGCGCCATGGGAATGACCGCCACCGCCACTGCGAAGCGGTCGGGCCGTTCGACCCGGGCCTCACTCATCACGCCGGTAACGGCTGCTGCGAACAACAGCAGCCAGGCCAGGCGGACGATGACAATGGTGCGACCATAGGCACTGGTGCAGATTTCCCGCCAGAGGATTGGGTTCGACCAGACCTGTCGTGCCGGCCGCTGCCTGGCGGGGCCGGCCTGCGAGCGGGCTTGAGCCGCCCGTCGGGCTTCACGGGCCATGTTCCAGGCCCGCACCCGATAGATTGCCAACACATTGGTGATCACAATCACGCCGCAGCAAAGCCCCAGGAACGAGCCGAGGCCGCCACCGGCTGGGGTGAGAGCGGCAAACATGGCCCGGGCTGGTGAGATCTGCTCACCGGCATCTGGTCCCAGCCAGCCGACCACCGCCTCACCGGCAACCACCCAGGCGACCAGGGCGAAGGCGGTGATGGCCACCGCCTGGAAGGTAGTGTCTTTCCAGAAGGCAACGGTGGTGGCAATGCTGGCTGCCGCCAGGGCTGCCGCAGCAGTTACGACAAACAGCCGGGCCAACTGGGGCACGGTGACACCGCCGAAGAGGGCAGCGATTCCAAACACCGGAATTGCCGAGAGCAGCATCAGCAAGACCCGCAGCAGGCTGGCAGCAAGTTTGCCTAGGACGAGTTCACGCTCGGTGAGTCGGCTGAGCAGCAGCAGTTCGAGGGTTCGACGATCTTTTTCCACGCTCACCGCGACGGCGGCCGTCATGGCGGCAGCAAGCACAGCCAGCGTCAGTTGCAGCGGTGCGAGTGTTCGTAACAGGGTGGCACCGAACCGGGCGGTATCACCAGCCGTGGTGATTGACTGGGTGCCGGTCATCACCAGCCAGCAGGTGGCAATGATGGCCAGCAGGCTGCCAGCATAGATGGCCCGGCCGACGAACAGCCCCCGTGCCCTCGGGGCGAATCGCACCTCACGCTCAAAAACCGCGCCCAGCAGCATTGCCTGCCTCACTCATCCCGTGGAAGTCATCTCTGCTGCCATGAGAAAATAGCAGAAAATAGCAGAAGTTGGCTCCGCATGCGGCGGGGTGAGCGGGTTGGCTCGTTCCGCTACCGCCGCCAGCGACGGAGGCGTGGTTGGGCCGGCGTTGGGGTGGGCACGGATTCCGCAGCGGGGTCTGGCTGAAAGACGACGTCGGGATCGGGGGCTGAAAAAGTCGGCATGGCCCGGATCGATATGCCCCCCGGAGCCGCTGGCCGCGCTGCCGACTGTGGCACCATGCGTTGCGCCCGGCGGCGGGCCCGCAGCCGATCGCTGCGAAGTGGAATGCCGGGGTAGGCCTCAATTGGCGTTTCCAGGCTGGGCAGGGGAACCCGACTGCCGTCACCGAAGAAGGTGAACATTTCGATGGCCGAGGCCGTCGTCGGGCTGAATACACCTGCCATGAGCAGGGCGATGCCACCCCAGCGGATGGCACGTTTGCATCCTTGAAAAGGGGACGCAGCAGGAAAAGCAACCATGGATTGTCTCGTTGGAAAGGGGGCCGGCCACGGCACACTTTCAAATATTGCATCGGCACGGCCGGCTGGTCGTGACGAGTGTCTGGAGTTCTGCCGGTAGAATCGTGACAATCGCTGAAACTGGCATCCGACGGCTGCCGTTCCCGGTTTCACTGCTAACCACTATTGGATTCACAATTTTTGTCTGCTCGTTTGGTTATCTGGTTATTCGGCTTTCGTTTGGCTGGGCTGTTCTTTTCCCCGTAAGGTTCGCGAGCGAGTGTCGGTTGCTCACAATGTTGATTGCTACGATGTTTGCTGCGTTTCTTGATTGGCCGCCTCCACTGCTGCCTGTCGCCGCGACCTTGTCCGCACTCGTTGGTGGCTGGCTGGTGCGAGGGTCGACGGCAGTTCCAGCCACTGGATGGGTCGCAGCAGTCGCTGCGTTGCTGGCAGTTGATGCCCTGACTCAGCAGGGCGGCAGTCACAGCCCAGCCCGGCTGGCTGCCATGCGGGTAGTTGTTGCGGCGTTATCGGTCTGCCCAATCATGTCACTGTTGGGGGCCAAGCGGCCGCAGCACGGCGTCTGGCAGTTGATTGTTGCGACATTGGCGGTAGTGCTCGCGCTTCCTGCTGCCTCGGCTACCCTAATTCGGCCCGGTAGTTTTCCCGATCTCCATCTCCTGGCTCGCTGGTTTCTCCCGGTGCTGGTGCTGGTTGGCTGGATGAACTTTATCGGCACGCGGCGGTGGCTGGCAGTCAGTCTGGTGACAGCCGGTCACCTGGGGCTGCTCTGGCCGTTACTGCCGGGGGTGAACCTCGCTACGGCGGTGCCCCAGACGTGGGTCGATCTGCTGTCTCTGGCTGCCATTGCCACCGGTGGTCTGGTCGCAGTTACCCAGGCAGTTCTGGCTGGCAGTCGCCGGGCCTCTGCTGCTGGCCCACGGTCACTCACCCAGCGGGTCGATGGCTGCTTTTTGCCGCTTCGTGAAACGCTGGGGGCAGCCTGGGCACTGCGGCTGGCGGAGCGGTTTGACACGCTGGCCAGCCAGCGGGGCTGGCCGGCCCGGCTAGGTTTCCGTGGGCTGGAGGTTGGCGGAGACCCCGACGACACGGCCTGGCAGCGGGATGCTGCTCGGGCGGCAGAGGCCCTATTTCGTCGCTTTGTGTCGGCTGACTGGCTTCAGCGACACGGCTGGTGGGAGGGCGTTGAGACTGGCTCATCAGGCCTTCCGTCTGACGAAGCCGGCCAAAAAGGCCAATGAGTGAATGATGCTGAGGCATAAATTTGCCCCCCAGTAGCCCCCGCGAGAGTAGGGCAGTAAACTTTCTACCTGTCGGGAACGTACCAGTGGTGTGAAACGAACGCCGCACGGTGGCGGTTCAGACAACACGTTCCGGTGAACGCCCTTTCAGGCTTCACCAGCCTTTTCAAGTTACGGAGTGTTTTTTGATGGCCGAAGCAAGCAAAGAAGCCCCCCGCCAGGAGCCGGTACCAGTTGATGAGTCGCATATCGCAGCGACTTACGCGAATTTCTGCCGCGTGACCGGCACCCCTGAAGAGTTGATCGTCGATTTTGGCCTCAACAAGCAGGTTGTCGGCAACAACCCCGATACCATCGGCCTGAATCAGCGGATCATCGTCAACTTTTTCACGGCCAAGCGTCTGGCTGCGGCCCTGATGATGGCCGTCCAGCGTCACGAGCAGGCCTTTGGCGTGCTCGAGACAGACGTTCAGAAGCGGGTGATCACGCCTCCAACCAAGGCCTGATCAACCGTCGGCTGATTGTGGCATACAGACGCCGGCACTCAGTAGATATCGCTGGGTGCCGGTGTTTCTGTCTGTCTCGTCTGTCTAGTCGTGGTGAGGAGGCGTCTTGTAGGATTCCATACCAATGGCCTGCATCGCGGCCCCTGATGACTATCGTGCACGAAATCGCAAGAGCAAGAGAAAGTTTTTGATCCATGAGCACGGTCGATCCCCGCTCAGTCGAAGAGGCCCGGCAGCAGATTCGTGCGCTGATCGGTGAGATTGAGCAGCTCTCAAAAAGCGATGCTGCTGAGGCCGATTTTTTTCGTGGCCTCCTTGAGCGGGTGATTGAGGCCATGGGGGCGGTGGCCGGGCTCGTCTGGCTGACGGGAAAAGAGGGCCGGGTTGAGCCGATCGCGCACCTGAAGATGCACGAGACTGGCCTCTCTGACAGCCCTGAGGTGCAGGCCGCCCATAGTGGCCTTGTGCAGACGCTGATGAGTTCACCCTCCGGCCTGCTCGTTCCCCCGCAGGCGGCGCTGACCTCGCCGGATGGCAAGCCGACTGGGTCAAACCCATCCAACCTGCTCGTCATCGGTGCTCCGATTGACCGCGGCGAGAGCCGGCAGGGGCTGATCGAGATTTTTCACCAGCCGAACCAGACCGATGTGGAGCGGGGGTATCTTAAATTTCTACAGCAGGTCTCGGCCGTCGCCGGCGGCTACCTCGAGCGGCGTCAGATCAAGACGCTCGACACGCAGCAGTCCGCTCTGGAACAGGTCGACCAATTTAGCCGCGCCCTGCATGAGTCGCTCAACCCCATTGCGACCGCCTTTGTGCTGGCTAACGAGGCCCGCCGGATTATTGGCTGTGATCGGGTCAGCGTGTTGGTCAAAAAGGGGCGCAAACTGCGGCTGGAAGCGGTCAGCGGGCAAGAGTCGATTGAGCGGCGGGCCACGGCGGTCCGGGCGATTCAGTCACTCGCCCGGGTTGTGGCCAAGGCTCGTGATCCCCTGTGGCATCCTGATGCTGAGCGGGAACTTCCTCCACAGATTGAGGAAGAACTTGAAAACTACATTGACGAATCCCACGCCACGGCGATGGCAATCATCCCTCTGGAAAAGCCACGGCCAACGCCGATTGTAAAGCAGGGGGGCGTCGATGCCGTGGCGGTCGCCAAGGCTGAGGCACCACCGAAGGAGGCTCCTGACCCGATCGGCGTGCTGGTGGTCGAGTGGTTTTCATCGACGACCTTTGAAGGAGGGAAGCGGGCCCGCGTCGAACTTGTGGCAGAACATGGTGCGGTGGCGATTGCCAATGCCATCGAGCACACCACGATGCCGCTTTACGTGGTGGCCAACCTGCTGTCAAAATCGCGGGTGCTCACCACGGCCCGCAATCTGCCCAAGACAGTGCTGGCCCTCGTGGCCTTCGTGGCCCTGCTGTTTGCCCTCGCATTCGTCAGGATGGATCTGCGGCTTGAGGGCAAGGGCACGCTTGAGCCAGTCCATCGACGGGACGTCTTTGCGGAGATCGAAGGCATCGTCGAGCAGCTTGAGCCCGGGCTGAAGCATGGCTCAGAGGTGAAGCAGGGCGAACTGCTGGCCGTGCTGCGCAATACTGATTTAGAGGTGGCCGTCGCCGATGTTCTGGGCCGCAAAGCCTCGAGTGAAGAGCAGTTGGTGGCGACACGCCGGTCACTCTTGGAAGACAAGGGGCTGTCGAGTGATGAGAAGAATCGCTTGGCGGGGCGTGCAGCCCAACTGCGACGAGAGATTGAAAGCATCGATCAGCAACTGCGGCTGTATGAGCACAAGAAGAAAGACCTCGAGGTTCGCAGCCCAATCGACGGGGTGATCGTCACCTGGCAGGTTCGCGATCGGCTGCTGTTTCGGCCCGTTGAGCGAGGTCAGGTGCTCATGAGCGTGGCCGACAAGACCGGCGAGTGGGAACTGGAAATCCATATGGCGGATGATCGACTTGGCCATATCAACCGAGCGCTCAACGAGGCCAAAGCAGAAGGCCGCAAACTCGAGGTCGATTACATCGTGGCGACAGATCCAGGTACCCGGCATTACGGCACAGTGGAGGAAATCCATGAGCAGGCCGAGGTTCGCGGCGAACAAGGCAACACGGTGCTCGTACGGATTACCATCGACCCGACCAACCATGAAAAAGAAGAACTTGGGGCGGGAGCAACCGTGACGGCCCGGGTCAACTGTGGCCCGCATGCCATGGGGTATGTCTGGCTGATGGACGTGATGGCATTTTTCCAGACGCAGGTCTTCTTCCGGCTGTGGTGAGGTAAGCAAAACAATGCAGTGGCTGAATAAATTTTCTTTGCGTCTGTCGTGCCTGACTCTAGGAGGTATCGCTCTCACCTGGCTGTGGAGCGATGCCCGTCTGCTGGCAGCAGATGCTGAACCAGTGCTGACCCGCTGTCTGGTTTCATTGGTGGAAGAGGCCCGGGTGCCTGCCCGCGAGGCTGGCGTGCTGGTTGAGCTTTCCATCAAGGAAGGCGACACCCTGGCCCGGGGTGACACCATCGCCCGCATTGACGACTCGCAACCGCGGTTTGAACAGCGGAAGGCGAAGGCAGAACACGATCAGGCTCAGGCCAAGTCGGAAAGTGACGTCGATGTTCGCTACTCGATTGCGGCGGAAGAGGTGGCTGAGGCTGAACTAGAAAAGGCCGTGGCCTCCAATCGGCGGATCCCCGGTAGTGTGACCGAGGTGGAGTTGGCCCGGCTGCAGCTCAATCGCAAGAAGAGCGAACTGCAGATTGAGCAGGCCCAGCTTGAGCGGCGGCTTTCGGCACTTGACGTTGACTCCAAGCAGGTTGAAGTCGATGCGGCGGAAAATCGGATTCAGCGGCGGAAAATCAGTTCGCCCATCGACGGCACGGTGGTGCAGATCTATCCCCATCTGGGCGAGTGGATGCAGCCTGGTGATCCACTCGCTCGGGTGGTCCGCATCGATAAGTTGCGGGTTGAGGGCTATGTCGACTCGGCCCGCTTTGAGCCCGAGCAGGTGCACGACCGTCCGGTCACGGTAAAGGTTGTCTTTGCCGATGAGCGAGAGGAGACGTTCAAAGGTCGCAT
>RGBY01000124.1 GCA_009919445.1 Planctomycetia bacterium | reverse complement strand
TCAAAATGCCGGCCGTAGGGGACACCAGCGTGCAGGCTGTCACGGGCGAGATAATCCATCTTGTCGACATCAATAGGCCCAGAAAGCATCGAGTGCAGAATCTTGCCAGCTGGGTCAGTGGCCGTCCCAAGAATCAACTCTGTCAGCCGTTCCGTCGAAAGTCCCCAGTCTTGATCAAGCAGTTCCCCAATCTCGCTGCCAGCAAGTATTTCAGGCAGCCGTGTTTCGTGGTGAGGCATGCCCTCAAGTTGCATGTCTTCGATGGGGTGGCAGTAGGGCCAGTGGCCGATGTCATGAAGCAGGGCCGTCACGATGAATGCCGCAGCATCAGCGGCTGTGATGAGACTACGGAACTGGTCGTCACTCTGTAAGCTCGCGAGAAACTCAAGGGCGAGGCGATAGACTCCGAGGGAATGCTCGAGTCGTGAGTGAACCGCCCCGGGGTAGACCAGAGACACAAGGCCGAGTTGTCGGACCGAGGCCATTCGCCGAAGTGGTGGCGTGTCGAGCAGGCGTCGGACTCGCGGGGTAAGCGGCACGGTGGTGCCAGGAGGAATCCGGACGCCACTATCGGCATGAAGAGTGACCAACTCGGGCAGGGCGGCAAGCGTCATGGGGGTGGCAGCAGAGTGAGGAGGTTCGAAAAGTGCCGCAGCAAGAAGTTGACTCAGATCGCCGGAAAGCCGGCCAGGTAACGCATGAAGGCAGTCAGAAAGACGTACAAAGCGTAGTGACCAACTCCTGACTCCCATTCGAGGTCAAGGCTGGTGACAGCAGCCAGCCCACCAGTGAACAGGAAGAAGGGGATCACGAAAGTCCACTGCCAGAGTTCGAGTTCAGTCCCAAGAAAACTCCGGACCCACCAGAGCCCGGCATAGACGAGACTGCAAATGAGAATCCGCAGGTAGAGAGACCGGCCGCTGTATGCCTCCAGTTCCTTGTCGCGGAACATGGCATAGCCGACGCTGGTAGTCGGCAGGGCAACGGCTCCAGCAGTCACTGCCAGTAGCCAGGTGGGAATGCTGACCACACCTTCGGGAGTGCGGAAGAGTCGACCAGCGGCGAACGCCGCCAGGAACAGCATCAGGAGGCCGCCGACAACAAGCGTGATCATAACTGGTGAGACAGGTTTCTCTTCGAAGACGATAGGAGCCGTCGGCATCTGGCCAGACTGAGAACTTGTAGCTGGCTTGGCTGGCTCATGGATTGTGACCGTCGCATTTGATTTTGGAATTACGATCGGGTTCTTGCACTTTGGGCATGGCCCTGTCTGGCCAGCAAACTTGTCACTAACGTTGAACCGCGTCCGGCATTTTTGGCAGACAACTGATATGGCCATACAAAATCCACATCCGAGGGGAGGGGCCGATGATTGGGGAAAGGAGCAGGAGAGGCCACCAGAAGCTCAACCATCAGTGGCAGCTACGCCAGATGATGAGAAAAGCCAGGAAGAGCCTCCTGCCACCTTTCTGGAGTGTAGAGTATGAAGGCAAAGTCAGCCGCTCAAGCCACCTCATGTTCCTAATGTCTTGGTAGTTCTATGACCCCGTCTGATTCAATTCACTTCACTTGTGCTCGCGGTCACCGGATAAGCGTGCCGGCCAAATATGCAGGAAAACAGGGGAGCTGTTCAAAGTGCGGCATTGCGGTGACGATTCCGGCGGCCTCTGCCGATGCGCATGAGGAGGCTCCTGGGTCCGCGATTGTTGCCGATCTCTCTGGGACGCAGATTTCCTCAGCCGATCTCCTCGGTGATGCGATTGAGCCAACGTCACCGATTGCCGTGGCTGCTGCCAGCAGTCCACCAACAGAAAACCCGACCGCTCGCCTGGTTGCCCGCCTGTGGCAGGAACGATCCCACGGCGGCGAGGTGGAACTGCATATCGAGGGAAGTTCCCGGCCGATCTTGCCACAGTTCTTTGAGCGGGACTGGTCTCAGGGAAGCCACGCCCTCTTTGCCCGGCAGGAGCCAGATGGATCAGTCACGCTCGAGGCGGTTGCCTGGGAATCTGTGCAGCGGATTGTGGTGCGAAAGGTGCAGGGGCTGCCCGACGGCATGTTTCTTGATGAGGGTGAAAGCTGAGCCTCACTGGACTTGCAAGCTGGTTCGGCTTGTAGCGAATCCAGCGTTACTGTGGTGGCGACCAGTGTGCTGAGGTTATTCCTGGTCTTCCCCAAGATCCCCTTCGGTGATCATCGAAAATCCTTTGGTGCCAAGGGTCTCGAGCCCCATTTCGGTGTTATCAACCATGAGGGCCACGACAGGACGCCCGCGGGGACGCATCAGCACGGGGTAGGCCTGGATGATGTTGATTTCAGCCTGCAGGAGGGCGGTGCAGATGCGGACCAGCGGTTGCGGGTCATCAGGTAATTCCACGCCAATCAGGTCACTTTCGATGATGGCCAGACCCGCCCGCTCGAGGATTTCGCGTCCTTGTTCTGGGTGGCTCAGCAGAAATCTGACAAAGGCACACTCACCGGCATCGCTGATTGAAAGGGCGACAATGCGAACCCGGCTGCCGTTAAACCGCCGGACGAGTTCGAGCAACTGACCGACGCGATTTTCCAGGAAGACAGTGAACTGCCGGAGTGTTGGCCAGTTCCTCCCCCGAGCAGTGGCAAAACCGATCACGCCCTCGCCTGCATCGCCAAAACTCATGATTGCTCCACGTGGGTGCTCCTGCCGCTAGAAACCGCAGGATAGGGTTTTTCCGGGCCTGCGGTCAATTATTTTCCGATGGTTTGCGGTCGAAAGTCCTGCTCACCTCCGCATACTATTGATCGTCGGCATGGCCGTCCTGATACCTTTCCATTGTCTCCCCTGATGAGTTTTATCGTGCCAGATCCTCCTGATCCCCCTCTCCTCGCCCACGAAATGGAAATCCGGGTCCGCTATCAGGAAACTGACGGCCAGCGGCGGGTGCATCATGCCAACTACCTGACCTATTTTGAGATGGGCCGAACCGAGATGCTGCGGGAGCAGGGGTATACCTATCGGGCCTTCGAGGATGCCGGCCTGTTCATGGTGGTGGCTGAGGCCAGTTGTCAGTATCGGGCCCCGGCTGAATATGACGATCTGCTCCGGTTGCGGACCCGGGTGGAGAAAATCACGGCTGCGAGTATCCGCCATGCCTATGAGCTGATTCGTGAACGCCAGATCATCGCGACCGGATCAACACTGGTTGTCTGCGTTGACCAGGAGGGAAAGATTCGTCGGCTGCCAGACTGGATGCTGGGCCGTTGAACGTGCACCCGCTGCGGCACAATCTGCAGATGAGCAAAACTGTCCGGTGAGTGGCAGCCTGTGCGATCGGTGCCTGGTGAGGGGAGGCGACCGCCGATTGGTCACGCTGCCACAGAAGGCATATTGTTCGCCGGCGTGCCGCAGTGTCGCGGCCGGTGTCTCCAGGGCCGGAGCGTCTTTTCAACATCCGGTCTGCAGAAGCCAGACCCTTCTCGGAGAGTGCCCTCATGTCCCTCGCAGCAGAACAAGAACTTGAACACATCGGGGAAACATCAGGTTGTTCAGACCACGACCATGATTTGATTCATGAATTGAGCCGACGGCTTGACAGCCTGTGGCGATATGACCAGTACATCGCCAATGCGGAATGGCGGGATGAGCTGCGTCAATTCTGGGTGGATGCCAAAGCCACGGAACAGCAGGCAATTTGTCGGCTGAGGGAGTTGATTCAGCAGGAAGTGCGCAACGAGTGCTTTTAGGTTGACGCAGCGAATGCCTTGCCGGCCTTCTGCTGCTGAGAGGGCAACTGCGAACGCTAAGGGTTCGCAGTTGCCCTCGCGCAACGTCACGCCGTGGCTTGTTTGGGCAAGAAGAAGCTGGTGGCATGCGAGCGAAACTCTCCATGCCTGTCTTCACTCGGAGGGCAGCGCAACTGCTTACCGAGGTCGTCGGAAGCTACCGACGTCATCATCGTCGTCGCATTCCCAGACGATGCCCTCACCAGGGTTCTCGAGTCGTCCGACGCCGTCGGAACCTTCGCAGAATCCGTCGGCATCTCCCCACTCGCCTTCCCGGTCGTACTGGCAGACGTACGCGAGGAGCGATTGCATCTCGGCGGCAGAAATCTCTGCATCGCGGAAGCAGTGGATAATCGTTTCAGTGGGGTTAGGAAGTCCAGGAGTTCGCCCATTGGCGTCTGACTCGTCGCCATCCTGGACATACCGATCACAAAGCGTCAGCAGTTCATCGCGTGTCATGGCTTGATCCCTCCGCAGGCCATCCTCGTTCCGGCATTGGGAGTGGTCGTCGCTGGCGTGAGAACGTCCAGTGAACGACCCCCGCGTTCGTACGAACGATAGGCCTGGAAGGTTCGATTTGGGTTAGGACACCCGTGTGAAATTTTGATGAGACTGCTTGCCAGGTGGCTGCGGCAACGAAAAAGCCAGTTTTTGCCTGCTTTTGTCCTCGGTTCTGGCCAGGCAGATGACGGGTGGGCTGCTCGCCGTTTGTGCGACCGGGTCGAAACAAGCCATTGGACTGTTGGTATTGCCTTAGCGATTTGGGGCGTCCTGTCGCCGCCAGTCAGGGGCCGCCAGCACGATTGCCCGCCCTGGCCGGTCGATGCCGACAAGGTGCGTCTGCTGCCCACCGGCTTCTGGTCTTGGGTCGATGGCAAAGCCCTGGCCCGGGAAGGGGCAGTGGAGAGCCTCGACCAGCCTGAGCCAGGCGGGTGGGTCGCCCGGCCCGGGCAGCCGCAGCCGGTAGAGCACTGGGAAATGGTGGTGGCTAACGAGCAGTGTGTCGCCATCCCAGTTGCCCCCTGAGGCACTCATGCCGTCGAAGTCGGCAATGAGTTCCTGCGGAAAGAGAAACCGGCGGGCCTCACCAGTCAGCCCACCCTCGGTGTACTCGATCAAAACTGTTCGATGATTTTCTTGGCCGTAGTGAGCAAAGCAGCACCACCACCTGCCATCCTTGCGAATGCACCAGACAAGACTGCCAGGAGGGTTGGCGAAGGTGTGATAGACCGACAGGCTGTCAGTGCGTGGATCAAAGACACGAATGTCAGATTCATGGGGCGTGTTGGGGTAGTTCGAGTGGGCGCAATAGAGCTTCCCGTCGTGTAGATAGCCACTGTTAAGGTGCTTCGTTGTCGGGGTGGTCGCCGTCGCCAGTAAGTGGCCAGAAGAACGGGCAAATTTGGCAACGGTCGTGCTTGAGATTGCATAGAGGAAGTGGCCATCGGCCGCCGCTGCCTGCGTTGCATAGGGCGTGACAAGTTGGCGTGAGGCGATCCAGCCGTTCTGCGTTTCAAAGACTGTTGTGGATGGTTCAGCACCAGATGCGTTGGCAAGTTGGGCAAACCCACTGAAGGTGACAAAAGCCAACCTCAGGATCCACGAAATTGTGAGGTCGGCAGCAAATCGGCTCGTCATGATTCCCTCTCGTTTGGGGGGGGCGTGTGTTTCTCGCTCAGTATCGAAGATGCCCTTTATCAATCGGGTTTTTGGGCCTTTTTTTGCTCATAACTTCCGTTGCAGATTCGTTCTGGCTGACCGTAAACTCATCAGCCTCATTCAAGGATCGACTGACCAATGGCTTGGCTGCCGTTGGTTTGGAGGATGGTTTTGGCTTGCACGAAAGCCGAGGCGACCAGTGAGGACTCCCCGGGGGGCTTCCTTTTGCCATTTGCGGTATCACGAGGATCTATCTGATGCACTTTTCAGAACGCCAACGTCAGGAACTTAGCAAAGCCAAGAAGCGTCGGCTTGCCCGGCAGCGTCGTCTTGCCAAGCCGAGTCCAGCCTTTGAGCAACTTGAACCGCGTATCGTACTGAGCGGTTCCCCGGCTGACCCAGCACTCGGGCTGACATCTGCCCAGGTGGCGGCACTTTCGTCGGGCTTTACCTCGCTGTCTCAGCGACTGACTGAGGCCCAGGCGAGCGACTTACTCGCTTCGTCCGCCGCAGGCATTGGCCAGCCGCTCGGCACCCTGATTTCTGTTGGCGACGAACTGCGGACCGGGCTGACTAATCCCCTGGCAGTTGCGCTGTCAGGGGGAATGAATGTCGCGCAAATTGAAACAGCCATTACCGATGCTGTCGCCGTAGACGATTTTCTGTCAGCTGTGGGCATCAATACCACGGTGGTGACCAATGCCTCTGGCGACACCGTTGTCTGGTTCACCCTCTCGGTCACCGGTTCCGAGACGCTGGCTGACTATGAACTCGACCTCGGTCAGGCAGGCATTGACGGGGCTCAGGGCATTCTCCGTGAGCAGGGCCTCTCGATCGACGCGATTGAGGTCGATCTCGACACCACGCTTGCAGCCAACTTTGCCATTGGGGTTACCCTGGCGGCTGGGCTCACCGCCAACGAGATGATCTGCCTGAAGAGCGATTCCATTGAGGTGGGGGCAACAGCCAGCGGAACGGTCACTGGAATCGATGCCCGTTTCGGGGCGATCCGCCTCGGGGATGCTGCCGGGGCAAATATCAGCCTGGCCGTTGATCTTGGGGTCGAACTCGATCTGCAGGAAGACACCGACGGCTGCCTGTCGCTGGGCAGCCTCGACGTCGGTGCTGTCGGTGACATCTTCAGTCAGCTCGATGTCTCGACCGACTTTGACGTGACGATTCCGTTTGACCTCGACATTGGCGGGTTCGATCTGCCGACTGGCACCGGGCTGAATATTACGATCGGCTCCCCTGACCTGCTCGATGCCAGCCAACTCAACCTGACGCTGCCGTCGCTCACCATCAACGGCACAGGTTTCGACTTCGGCGACCTCGGAGACTTTTCGATCAACGATATCGGGTCGCTGCTTGACGACCTCAGCCTCTGGATTCCTGAGATTGGCACCGGCTTTGAGCTGCCGCTCATCGGGCTTGATGTGGCCGACCTGTTTGGCGACGCCATTGATCTCGATTGGGATGGCTTCTTTGGTGGTTTGAAATCACCCGAGGGACACCCTGCAAGAACTCGACGAGTTCTTCCTGAACAGTAGCATTGGGGCGTCGATCGGGCTGACTTGGAGTCCGGATGCTGACGCGATCGAGTGGACGCTGCCGCTCTCTTTCAGCCTCACTGAGACGGCGGGCTTTGATTCTGGCGAGCTCATTCCCGACGGGCTGCCGCTGTCGGTCGCCGCCAACGGCGAGCTGAATGTCACGATGACCGGCAATCTGTCGCTGACCGCGGGCGTCGCGATCACCTCGTCGGCCAACGTCAATCCGGTCAACGGCACCACGCTGCTCACGGAGATCAACGGCGGCTTCGGGCTGACCGAGGGCATGCTGATCGACGGCGATGACCTGACGTTCACCCTGCGGGACGGCACGGTGGTGGGCGTCAATCTCAGTACGCTTGACCTGGCCAACGGCACGGCGACGGTGCTTGACCTGTTGAACCTCGTCAACACCGACCCGCAGGCCAGTGGCAACCTCACGCTGGCGGTCAACGCCAGTGCCCTCGTTGCCACCGACCTCACGA
>RGBY01000123.1 GCA_009919445.1 Planctomycetia bacterium | reverse complement strand
AAGGCGCAGATCGAAGTCTCCGATAGCGAAAAGGCTGAGGCAGCCGGCCCCGCCCAACTGACCGTGAAGTGGCAACTGGTGCCTGAGTTCCCCGAGGTGGCGATCCTGCCGCTGACTGCCGTATCGCTGCTGGCAATCGTGCTCGCCTACCTGGCGTTCCGCTTGCTTCCCAGGCGAGTTGCTGCTGTGGCTTCGTCAACGACCAAGGAGGCCATCGGCCAGCCGATTTTTGCTGTGGCAATCGTTGCCGGCATCGTCCTGCTGCTTTCCTTCATCGTGATTCCCTACAACACGTTCGGGGAAGACGTAAAGATGCTCAAAGACAGCGGCCTGACCTTAGTCAAGGTGCTGTCGTTGCTGGTGGTGATCTGGACTGCCAGTGTCGCCGTCGCTGATGAAATCGAGGGCCGGACTGCCCTGACGGTGCTTTCCAAGCCTCTGACTCGACGGCAGTTTGTGATCGGCAAGTTCATTGGCCTAGCGCTGGTGGCCCTGCTGATCTTCATGATTCTTGGGGCGGTCCTGATGGCGACCACCAGCCTGAAAGTGGTCTACGACGCTCGCGAATCTTCAAAGACCGATCCGCTTTGGACTGAGTGTGCGTCCGAAATGATTACGATCGTCCCTGGATTGGTGCTCTCGTTGCTGGAGACCATCCTGCTGGGTGCGGTGAGTTTGGCCGTGTCGACTCGCCTTGGCATGATTCCCAACCTGATCATCTGCTTCACGATCTATGTGCTGGGACACCTCGTTCCACTCATCGTGCAGTCGAGTGTTGGCAAACTGGCAATCGTGCGATTTGTTGGACGCCTGTTCGCGACGCTCTTACCGGTGCTTGAGCACTTTACGATTGAGGCAGCTGTGGTTGGTGGGGTGCCGATCCCGTGGAGTTATCTCGGCTGGGCAGCACTCTATGCCGCGCTCTACTCTGCGATTGCGGTCCTGATCGCGCTGGTGCTCTTCCAAGATCGCGACCTCGCCTAAGGCTTGAGGATCGTACGACGTCACGCGATCCCCCGGTTTCCACCGAGGGCGTCCCAGGCGATTAAGTGAGGGAATCGGTGAACGCTCGAGGAGCCTTTTGAAATCGGCCACCCCTGGTGACACTGCGGAGCCAACTCCCGGATGCGGCCGATTTCACGGCGACGAGACTTTCACCGATACCCGAGCGATGCGTGACACCAACAGCACGAACAGAACACCGAGAAATCTCCCAACTGCCGCCGCGGGCTCGCCAGGCATGTGGCTCATGGGCCGGACGGCTCCTTACCGGGCAATACCGACCGTGCCGCTGAGCCCAATTACCTCAGGCCGCTGCAAGGGTCCGCCCGTCGGCGTGAGTTCACCAGTACGATCGTATTCAGCCCGCGCCTCAGCCGAGCCCTCGAAAAAAAGCCGGATGCCACGCGGGAGCTGTTGTTCCAGCCGCGGGCCAAGCTCAATGCCGACTGTCTGGCGTTCGCTGCTTTGCCGCAATTGAGTCCGCAACTCCAGCCATCCTTTTGACGGCGGGCAGGCCCCTTAATGCCTGAGCAATACCCGTGCGGCCAATCTGTTGATCAAGCCCAAAACCATCAAACTCGATTTCCTTCGGAAGCTGCAGGCCTGATTCCCCCTGCAGACCTGTTTCTCGCGGCACAGCCGATTCACTCAGCGAAGCCTGCACTGCGTCATTGGCAACCGCAACGGTTGACAAGATCACGCCAAACAGGAGGCTCACCATGATCACCATCACCGACTCCGCCAGCTTCACGACGAGTTCTTCCACAACCTCATCGACTTCGGCAAATTCGTCCGGCCGGCTTGCAGCCTGGTCAAGCTGTATCAATCAGGCGATCAAGGAAACTCGTGTCTCCCGGCTGGCTCACACGCGGGCTGTTTTCAGAACAGACCGCCTGACCGTCTCAGGCACTCTTCCGCAACTCGACAATTGGCGGTGGAGCCCCCAGTTTGGTGCACTGCATGACGTCAAGCACCCGCGTGGCAATCTCGAGAGCTGCCGCCCCGGCGGCCGCCGAGACACGAGGCTCAGCGGCCGTCCGGATGGCAGTGAGAAAATCATCGTGCTCACAGGCAATGGCGTTGGAATCGGGCACTGGAAGCGTGCGGTGAGGAAGCACCTCGCTGAAAAAGGCTTCCTTTGCCGCAGCCCGCTCGGCCACCGGAACCGCGTCAGCAACAAACCGTCCAGCCGCCACCGACTCAGATGCAGCAACGACCTCAACTGTCTTCGCATTGAAGTCGACCGACACCAGACTTTCACTCGTCCACATCGAAAGCCGACGAGAAAGCGTTGGGTGAATCCGTGATGCCGACAAATCAGCCACGAGGCCGCTCCCAAAGGTCAGCCGGGCCTTGACTGCATCTTCGTGACCGCCTGTCGCCATAAGTCCATCGGCTTCAATTTTTTCAAGCCGCCCAGGCTGGAGCGAAAGAACCAGATCGATGTCATGAATCATCAGGTCGAGCACCACGCCGACATCCAGCGACCGGTAGGTGAAGGGCGCAAGACGTGCTGATTCAACAAACAGCGGCCGCCCGGCCTGCTGACAGGCCAGTTCCCAGGCTGGATTGAAACGCTCAACATGTCCCACCGCCACTGTCCGCCCAAATCGGCGGGCCGTCACGACGATGGCGCGGGCATCTTCGACACTGGCAGCCAGTGGTTTTTCAACCAGAAGATCAATGCCTTCCTTCAGTAACGGAATGGCCACCTCAGCGTGCAGGCCTGTGGGGGCTGCCACCACGGCGGCATCAACGCGACCAATTAGGTCTGCAGGACTGGTAAATGCCTCGCAACCATGGCTGTCGGCGACACTCCTGGCAGCCCCAGCCACTGGATCAACCACACCGACAAGCTGGCAATCGTCGCGGCCAGCGAGCAGGCGAGCATGAATCTTTCCCAGGTGGCCACAGCCAATCACCCCAACACGCAACTCACTCACGGCCGCCTCCTTTTCACTTGGGCTGGAATGACGGAACATCCAACCTGTTTGAACCCAAAATGGTTACACCTCACGAACCACCGAACCGGCCCGCTCCTGCTGCTGACGTTCTGCCGTGAGCAGGGCGGCTAACAATGCTGTATTAAGACGATGCCCACTCCGCTGCGCAACGATATCGGCATGGACAGGCCGTCCCGCCAACGAAAGATCACCAACCACATCAAGCACCTTGTGGCGAGCACATTCATCAGGCCAGTGAAGCGTGTTATCAATCGGCCCTGCTGGCCCAAAGACAAGTAAATCCGCTGTCGTCACCGCCAACCCGAGGCCTTGCTCTTGGAGCCGGCGGGCATCTTCCTCAGGAAGAAACGTCCGAGCGGCAGCAATTTCCTTGCGGTAGTGCTGCGGTGTCACTGCCGCACCGTAGTGCTGTGGAGGGATCGGCTTGCCGGGATAGTCGAGCTCGTACCGGACAGAAAGCCCTGCCGTCGTTGGCGGACGGGCTTCGATCCGGGCCCTGATATCAGCCGCCTCAAGGACGATGGGCTCAGCCACACAAAGCGGACTGACGGTTGCCTCATGCTGGACAATCCCGGCTACGTCGATGGCCTCAACGTAGGCCTGCGCAGAACCATCAAGCCCAGGCAGTTCCGCTGCCGTCAGCCCAACCTCACAGCAGTCAACCTGCAACGCGGCCAGGGCGCTGAGCAAATGCTCAACCATTTCGACCACGGCTGAACCGGCCTGCAAATTCGTGCGGCTTGCAGCCTCAACCCGATGATCGAGCGAGACCGGCACACGCAGACCCCCAAGATCTTCGCGGACAAAGACAACGCCACTCCCAGCAGGTGCAGGCCGCAGTTCGACCCGGTTTTCCAGGCCACTCCAGTAGCCAGCCCCTGTTACAACGACGGAACGGCCAAGCGTCTGCTGCGGGCGAGCGCCCTTGCCAGCAACGTCACTTGCCGTGGCCGCAGCGGCGGCACCCATCGCTCCACTCAAGACAGTCACCCGCAGGGGTTGAAGAGAACAGCCACCGCACCAGCAATGCCCAGCGGCATCAATCTGAGAGGCAGCCACGCGTAGACTCGACCAACATTCAGCCGTCACTTCTCAAACAGAAGAATGCCCGGCTGTGGAGCAGGCCCGGCGACCACCCCTACCTGGGTGAGGTCGCCGGGCCCATCCGGAAGCGTAGACGACGTTTCTCAGCGACTCACAGCCTGGCCAGGGGCGCTCGCCACTGCCCCCGCGTTGAGCAATCGCAACACGTCGGGGGTGATATCGATTGATCGATCGTAGTAGACCAGCGGCTTCGTGATACCACGAAGGACCTGATTGCGATCACCGGAATCGACCGGATCGCCATCAAATCGGTGCACCACGGCAATGCCGTGCTCCTGGGCAAACCGGGCTACAACCTGCTCGATCTGACCAAAGACTTCGTGATAGATCGCTGCTTCACGATCCATGAAGTCTTTCTTCTGCAGTTGTGCTTCAACGTTGAATTCACCCTGAGCCTTGGCGACTTCTGCCTCGAGCTTCTTGAATTCCGGTGTGCCGGGATTGAATCCCTTCAACTGTTCAACAAGGCCGTTGATGCGATCGCGCTCGGCCTTCAGGCCGTTCTCGGCCGCCATGACCTCATCTCGCATCTTGTCCATCTGGGACTTGAATTGAGCGTGGTTCTTGAAGATGTAGCCAATATCGATGACCGCCTGATGGGTGGCCGGCGGACGAGCCGTGGCCTGCGCCTGGGCGGGGGTGGCAGGAAGACTGACCGTCATGCCAATGAACAGGCAGATCAGACTTCCACTGGTGGCCAGATGTCGCTTCACGGGATGCACTCCTTGCATTGTTGTCACGGGGAACCGCTGAGCCGGACGCCTTTCCGGCACGTTCACGCAACGACAGTTGGCGAACGGGTGGAAATTGTGGCAGGCGGCGGGAATCTGCTCAAGGGCAATCCTGCACACAAAAAACAGTGCTTTTTAACGCGGGTCGCCGAGCGTCACCGAAAGTGTCCGCTCCCCGCCATCCCGCCGAACGACCACCGGCACGACCGCGCCAGCCTTGTGCTTCCGAAGGGCACTGTCAAAGTCCTCCAGCCCGGTGATCGCACTGTCACCGAGCCGGATGATGACATCCCCTCCCTTCAGCCCACCGGCGGCAGCCGGCGAATCTTTTGAGACTCCAGTGATGGCATAGCCGCCACCCGGTTTAGCAAAGTCGGGAATGCTGCCGAAATAAGGGCGGTCACCTCCTCCCCCCATGAACGGCTTGCTCGCCACCTCAACGTAGTCCGGTGGCGTTGGCGTCGTGGCCAGTTCTCTGACAACCGCTGCAATCAGCCGGCTGATGCGGGCCATGCCTGCGTAGTTGGAAGGCCACGCTCTTCCCCGGCAAAGGCTACAAAGAGCACCGTCCGCGGCAGCGGCCCCTCTGCCCTCAACTGCCGGGCCACCTCCAGCAGCATGGCCGTGCCGCTGGCATTGTCGTCTGCCCCGTGATGAATTGCGTGTGTCCCCGGGGCGAGCGAGTTACTGTCACCGTAGCCGAGATGATCGTAGTGGGCACCGAGAACGACAACATCTCGCCCCAGTAGCTCGCCGGCAGGGTGCTGCCCGGTTCCTGGCAGCACGCCCACAATATTGTCGGCCTCTGCCTGCTGCCGCTGGATCGTCACCTCACCCCGAATTCGCCAGCCCTCAAGCAGACAACTCTGCGGCGTGAGCGTCTTGTCGATTTCTGCCTCTCGCTGCGGCAGTGGCGTTCCCGTCGCCCGGCTGATGAGGTCGGTAATGATGCTGCGACTGATCTGCAGCACCGGGATCATGCGGCCGTTTTCGCCACCACCGGCCCGGCGAAAGTCCATCAGCTTATCGGGATCGGTCGCCGAGGCATCATTACAAAAGATCACACCTCCCACCTCATGCTCTGATGCATTGGCAATTTTTCGGGTGAGTGCGGCATGCTGCGTGGCCTGATTGCCATTGAAGACGCTGTGGGGATTTTCCTTCTGGGGTTCCTGCCGCAAGACCACTGCGGCGGCGGCTTTCGCGGCAGGCCCAAGAGCGGCATAGTCGTCATACTCTTCGGCCGGAGCGGTGATGCCATAGCCAGCAAATACTAGTGGCAGATCAAAGGCCCCCGAGCCGCCAGCCGCCAGTGGCGTAAAGGTTTTGCCAAGTTCGAGGGGAATCACCACCGGCGTGCCGGCTGGACCTGCCGGCCCAACCAACTCGGCCCGGTTCGGCTTGTCTATGGGCAGCGTGGCGTCGAGAGTCATGACGAACGGCTGCCGCCGCACCGTTCCGACTAGGGCTAAGCCAGACCGCTCGAACTGCTGGGCAATCCACTCTGCGGCAACGCCAATACCAGCAGTCCCCGGACCACGCCCCTCTCGTTCGGGGGACGCTAGCCAGTGCACATCTTCGCGTAGACGGGCCTCGACAGCCGTATCTTCCACTGCTCGCTCAGGCTCAGCAGCCGTTCCGGAGGCGGCCGCTATTCCGAGGAGGAGGCCCAGTAGCCTGGGCCAAACGGGCTCACTCAATCCAAACATTTCCTTGGCTCCGTCTGAAATCTTGCCGCCGTATCCGCATCTCGAGTGACCTTTCTGGCGGTTGTTGAACAGCCAGGGAGCGGCTCACCAAATTTATCGTAGCAGGCGCAGCCTGAAGCGGCCGCATAACTGGTCGCCGCTGGGGTGACAAAATCCTCGGACTGATTTGTCGATCGGGTATTATGGAAGGATAGTTGGGGAAGTTGAACGCAATCCGCCCGGACAATCGACCCGGGCAGTCCACCTGGAGGAGCCCCTCGGTGCCTTCGCTTTACGTCATCCACGGCCATCATCGCGGCAGCCATTACGACCTCGACGCACTCGTCGACCAGGCTGGAGATGAGGTTGTGTCGGTTGGACGAGAACGCGGCAACCTGATCCAGATTGAAGACCATGAGGTGTCACGGCGGCATGCCGAACTGAGGCGTAGCGATGCTGGCTATTGCCTTGTTGATCTCAACAGTTCAAACGGCACGTTCATCAACAATCAAAAGGTGGACGAGGCCGAACTGATGCCGGGTGACCGCATCAAGATTGGCCGCACGCTCCTGGTCTTTTCTCGTGGCGATGGTTCAGAACACCGCATCGAAGGCGTTCAGATTGTGACTGCGGCGGGAGCCGATGATGGATCTCGGATCATCTCGGCAATTCCTGACGAGCTTCCTGTGCCGGGCGATAGCGGTCTGTCGCTGAATGACACGCAGCACCACTGGCTGGCCCGTGCCCGCAGCAATTTACAGGTGATGTACCGAACGGCGCTGGCCGTGAGCCACACGCTCGACATTGATGAACTGCTCAACCGCATCTTGCAACTGGTCTTTGAGTGGGTCGAGGCTGACCGTGGCTGCGTCATGCTGTTTGATCAGGAAACCGGCCATCTCCAGACCAAGGCCCGGCGTGACCGCGAAGCAGGCAGTGACTCATCGATGACGATCAGTCGCACCATCCTTGACTA
>RGBY01000122.1 GCA_009919445.1 Planctomycetia bacterium | reverse complement strand
GTAGTCAGGTCAAGAACAAGGCGATGGTTTCCGCTACCAACGTCAGAGAGATCTACGCCTTCGGTTCCCAGTGTGCTTTGGCCGGTAAGGGTGACAGAGTTGACGCTCCCACCGACGATGACAGCCGTTCCACCCGTTGTTTCTGCCAGACGGAAGGAGTCGGTGCTGACATCCCGCACATAATAAGTGCGGCCATCGACCAGGCCACCGAGTGCCTGATCAGAGGGCTTCCGAAACGCGTGGGTGGTCTGGGCTGCGTTGCTGGCTGTCGATCGGCCGATCGGAAGTGGTTCAACAGTCTGCCCATTTCCACCGGTCGCTTTGTCGGCGGATTCAGCAAGTTTGATCACCGTGTCCGAGACCTTGATGACGAAATAGGAGGAGCCGTTTATCAGGCCAGATACTGTGTCAGCGGAACTTGAGTAGATCAATTCGTCTCCGGCAACAAATCCGTGAGGGCGGCCAAATTCAATCGTATCTTCCGCCGTGTTGGCGCCGTCTGATGTGTCAGTCGGATCGCCGATTGCCAAAACGCCAAAGGTGGTGGCGGCAGGGGCTCGGTAGGTAACTGGCTGGGCGTCAGCAAACCCATGGCCAGTCGCGGTGATCAGTCCAGTGCCATCAACATTAGCGCCACTGAGTTGTTGCGTTGCCGTGCTGAACGAGTTGTCCTGCAACTTGATCGTGTATGCGTCGACCCATTTGACGGTGTAGGTGCTGCCGGCGTTCAGGCCGCCAATGGCTGCGGCACCTGCTTCGGCCGAGTAGGTTACCCTATCGCCATCAAGAAAGTTGTGGGGAGTGGCGAAACGAATCGTGTCTTCGTCGACACGAACGGCTTCAGTACTCGTCTCAACTATTTTTCCGTCTGAATCCTTCGAGCGGCTGGTGATTGTGCTGCCAAAAGAGATTCCGAGCTGTAGCTTTGTTGGCAGGATTTCATTGTTCTGGGCATCGAAAGCCTTGTCCACGATAACGCCGTAGGTGCGGCCTGTCTCGACACCTCCAATAGCCGTGTTCCCCTCGGCGTCGTAGCCAATCGTGTCGCCCGTTCGAAGCCCGTGAGCCTTCCCGAAGTCGATTGTGTTGTCGGTGGTCGAGATCGCCGTTGGGGCATCGAAGGTGCCATCAGAATATTCTGGAGGCGTTTGGCCGTGTTCAGCAGAAATGATCACGTCGCCGGCAGCCTCAACTGTGGCAGACGCATTTACTTTCGCGGTGACCGCAGGCGTTACCGTGGAAGTCGCTACCAGATCTTTCACGTCAACTGCACCAACGCCGATACTGAGCGATGATGTGTCGGCGTCGCTTCGTCCGTTTGCAGTGACAGACACGGTGCCAGCAGACTCTACTCGTCCTCCGATCGTTGCAGCAATTGTCGATGTTGTCTCAGCGGTTACGGTCGAGGACTGCACGCTGATCAGGCCACCACCAAGCGACAGGGAAGCGGCCTCTGCCCGGTCGTTGGCCTGCGCAAGTACCTCAATGTTGCCAGGACGGTTCTGACCAATTCCAACAATTTCACCCTCTACACCAGCTCTGGTTGTTGCCGTAACGACCGCCTTTGGTGTGCTTGCCTGAACGCTGAGAGCGCCAACGCCGAGGCTTGAAACGGTTGACTTGGCATTATTGTCGGTCGCAAGGGCCCGAACCGTGACGTTGCCGCCAGCTGAACGGATGGTTGCGTTTCCTGCTATTTCGGCAAGTGTGGTGCTGTCAACCGTAGAGTCGACAACTAGGTCGCTAATGCCAATTGCCGAAAAAGACTTTGATTGGCTGTCACCAATCCCTGAAGTCTGGGCCTTGGCCAAGAGATTGAGGTCACTTGTGCCGACGGTGATGTCACTGCCGGCCTTGACTGTTGTGGCCGTCTCTCTGGTGATGGCGAGCAGTGTGTTCGTTGAGACAATATCGATCGCACCGCCACTGTCGGTGGTGGTGACGGGTGCTGCGGTTGCGGTGTCGTCTGCTGTGAGGTCAATCGACTGAGCGGCTATTGTTGTTGTGCCCTCAAGCCAGACGGATGTGCTGCCACCAATGGTGGCATTTGATGTCATGTCGGAGACCGATACGAGGCCTGCAGAAAGCCCCTTAATAGTTGGCTCTGTGGAAGAGGTAGACGTGGCCTTAAATTCAACGACGCCTGAGGAAGCATTCAGTGAACTTGAGTCAATAAAGGCACTTGTAGTGCTTTCAATATGGATTTCCGAAGTTGCCGCAGCCCCAGAACCGCCAAGACCAAACGCGATGGCACCAACAACACTTTCGGAATTGATCGTTGGGTTGGCACTGGAGTGAGCCTTGATGCCACCCGTGCCGGCTGCCGTCACCTGCGAGCGTCTGATTGCGCTGAGGACGCGGTTCTTGGCCTCGTTCTTTACGTCGGTCTTGCCCACAGCAATGCTGACAAGACCAGCACTAAGAGCCCACGAGGTGATTTCCGCAGATACCGTTGATGTATCAGCGGCCGAAAGCATCACGTTTCCAAAGCTGGAAACAACGGCATCGTTAATTGACGCCTCTACGTCACCGTTGAGGATGTTTTCGGCAGTTGTGATTCCGGCCGCAGCGGCAAGCCCGAAGGCTGAGATCGCTGCCGCCGCTGCTGACGAGTAGGTGTTCGAGGTAATGCTTCCAATTTCCTCAGCGGTGAGGGTCACATCACCAGCGGTTGTTCGGACGTCGGCTGCATTGTCGATCTGTGCAAGAACAGCATTGTTCATTTCATTGGTGGCTGTCGCGACACCGACGGCGATCGCTGCGCCAGTCAAGCCAATCGATACTGCAACTGATACGGCACCAGCTTCGGCCGTAATTGAGGAACTGTCTGAGGCGAGCAGTGAAATAGAGGTGGCCGTAATGCCTGCCGGTGAATTTTCTGAGACGCGGCTGTCACCGTCTATCGACGCTTTCACTTCATGGCCGATCTTGTTGACGACGTTGACTCCGGCACCACTGCCAGCCAGTCCAACAACAGATCCACCGGCAACTGCAACTGAGCCAGCAAGCACAAAAGCATCAATGGTCTCAGTAGCGGTTGCCGAAATTGACAGCGCATTTCCCGCCGTGACGCTGCTGTTTGTGATTGAGGCGAATACCCCGGCCTTCTGCTTCGATCCAGTTTGATCGTAGCCGATCAGGTTTTGAGAGATAGCGGCACCAATCGACAGCCCGGCACCACCGATAGCGCCCACTCCAATGGCTGCCGACGCGGCGACAACAGTTGCGACAACCCGAGAACTATTTGTCGCAGTGATTGAAACGGCCTGATCCGCCTCGGTGTTGCTGTTATGGATTCCAGCGGTTGTTTTGCTGAGAATAATGTTGGTGGCGACGGCGCCTGCTCCACTGATCGCACCACCCAGTACACCTGATAGTGCGCCAGACAAGGCTGCCGCCCCGACCCGGGCAGTGATCGTGCCGTCGGCAAGTTCCCAGAGTTCGGTGTCGGAGTAGTCTGTAATTGCCGGGGTGTGAAGGTCTGGGTAGATGCGTTTCCAGCGGCTGGTGTCGGCAAAGTTTTCTTCCCAGAGGTCAACGTCCGTTGAGTCACCTGGATCGTCGTCTATCCATTCGTAGAAACCACCGACCACGCCACCATGCCGATGGCCGCGTGCCACACGCACCGTTGTGCCGTACCGGCCCTCATCATCGTCCGGGTCATGTGCCTGGACCTCGGTTTCTTCGTCGTCCTCATCAGTGTCGGGATCGCCGCGTCCATTGGTTGAGACATAGTCAGCATCAAAGCCGCGGTATCGGTAGACGCGGCCAGCTTCGCCCCCTTCGGCATAGTCGTCGGCAAGACGTACGGTATCGCCAGCTTCTAATTTGATCTTGGTTGTGGCTGTTTCAGTGGTGTAGGTGGGGGCGAGAACATCTCCGCCGAGTGTTTGTGCCGAGACAGTGATGTCACCCGTTGTACTCAACGCAGTTGTGTTTGAGATCGAGGCATCAACGGTATTATCAATCTCATTAAGCGCAGTGGAAATGCCGACAGCGATGGAAAAGCCGATTACGCCAGCTGCCGAACCCGCAAGAGCGACGGCTGCGGCGTCGGCTGTTATTCGCGTGTTATCGACCGCAGTAAGTGTGATGTCAGCCGCATCAATGCCTTGTTGTCCATCGCCATCAATAAAAGCGCGAATGAGTGTGCGGCCGCGATTTTCGACGCCAACGCCGGCCCCACCCAGGGCAATGCCCACCGTCCCGCCAGCAGCAGCAGCCACAGAACCGGCAAAAGTGATGGCGTTAATCTCACCCTCGGCTTCTGCATCAAGGGTGAGGCTTCCGGCTGCAGAAACCGAAGAGTCTTTCACGTAAGCTTGAACCTGAGAGGCTTCAGCGACACCCTCTGGGAGAACAAGTTGCCAGAGCTCAGGATTGCCAAAGTCCTCACCTTCAAGTGTTGCCGCTCGTTCCAGTCGCCAGTCTTCGTTTTCCTGCCAGTCTCCGTCCTCATCTTCATAGCCGTCGTATCCTGATCGGGCGATCCGACTCAGGTTTTTGGTGACACCATTATCACCCTGCCAGACGTAAACGGCAGCTCGCGTCGGATCATCTGGATAGAGTGGGTCAACAACCTTTACCCGTGTTTCTTGATCATCATTGTTCTGCAGGTAAACGTTCGAAGTATTCGTTGACGTTGCATGAAAATTTATTTTCGGTTCGCTACCGATATAGCGATAGACATCACCCTTGCGGGGGCCCGACAGGGCTTTGACGGTTGTGCCCGGTACTATGGTTTGCAGAACGTCAGCTGTTGTGTATTGGGCAGTTTGCGTGGTTGGGTCAACACCAATGAAGTTGCGTGCAATTGCCACACCGACCGATGCACCAATACCAGCTGTTCCGCCTAGCCCTATGGCTGCACTGGCAGCAATGACGTTGGCATTTATTGTCGAGTTGCTGTTGGAGTCGATATCGAGGTTGCCAGCGGTGATAATCAGGCTGCCATCATCGACGAAGGCATTCGTGCGGCTGAGGATGATGTTTCTTGCAACCGCCCCCGCGCCACTCACGGCAATACCGGCCATGCCGCCACCACCGATAGCCAATGACGCTGCAAAGGTCAGGCTTTCAATTTTGGAAACGGTCTTCGCGTCAATGACGACATCGCCACTGCTGGATTCCAGTCTTCCGTCGACGGCACGAATGAACGCCTCGACGTGATTTGAAATATGGTTTTGCGCAAGTGATACACCGACAGAAAGTGCGACTCCGGCTTTGCCTCCAAAGGCTGCAGCGATTGTTGCAGCCCCACCAAAAGCGGTAACCGACCCGCTGTCGTGCGACTGAAGAGTTATTTCACTGGCACGAATGGCTGGGCCTGAGGCAGGGAGCCCATCACCGTCGATGAAGGCCCTTGTGTTGGTAGCAATCTTGTTCGTCGCGCTGACTCCGGCGCCGCTCAGCCCAACACCCGCCTTCCCGCCGCCAGCGATAGCGGCCGAACCGGCCAGCACCCAGGAATCAATTGCAGCCTTGTTCTCTGCTTTTACGGTCAGTTCGCCTGTGGTCTGGACAACGGAGTTGCGAATAAAAGCCTGAACCTCGGCGGGTGATCTGATGTCTTCTGCCGTCCAGCCGATGTAATTTTCAGCAAGAGACACCCCGATCGAGGCACCGACACCTGCCTTGCCACCCACACCGACAGCAATTGAAACTGCCGCCACGGTGGCGTTGATCCGAGCCGTATTCGCAGAAGTGACAGTGACGGCACTGGCATCCGTGAGGCTGCTTGCGTCGATGAAGGCGTTGGTGCGTGTAAGGATGACGTTCCTTGAGACGGCACCTGCTCCACTGACGGCTATCCCAGCCTTCCCTGAAACACTTGCGGCAAGGGAGGCTGCGACAGAAGTGGCAGTGACTGAGCCATCCGCCAGTTTCCAGCGTCGAGTGTTGGTGAAGTCTTGGAAGCCAAGGTCGATCGTATCAGGAGCGATCTGTTTCCAGCGAGTCGTGTCGGTGTAGCGGGCCGTGCTCAGGTCGACGTCATCATCTTCGTCAAGATACTTGTAGTATTTGGTGCTAGCGCCACTGCCGGTTTTGATGACGTTTCCTGTATGAAGTCCGACATCTGCAGGCTCCCAGCGGTCATCATCGGTGTAATCCTCATTGGCGAGATTGAGACGCCGCTTGCCGTCGTCGTCTCCAATGTATTCGTAAGTTAGTCCAGACCGGCTGCGAACCTTCATTCCGTCATAAATACGCTGTGACCTACTCTGCCAGGAGAGAAGAGCGCTTCCGGTTGTCTGCTCCCAGTTGTCGTCGTCATCAGCGAAGTCAATCGCGGAAAGGTCGAGGGTGATTCCTCCATCATCGTCATCGGCATAACGATAGATTCTGCCGTCGACTTTGACGGTGTCGCCGCGGCCAATAAGTTGAACCTCGTCAGCTTTGCTGAAATCAGCAAGTTCCGCGTCAAAGTCAGCCGTAAAGCCTCGATACTCGTAGATGCGTCCCGGCTCACCGCCGGCGTCATGGTCGGGAGTCACGAGAACGGTGTCACCGACACGAAGGTTCTTTTCGCCGGGGACAGATGTGAAGTCTGGTGTCGGTGTGTCCCGAGAGGCTGACTGGGCATCGACAGTGATCGTTCCAGCTGACGTTACCTGGTTCGCATTACTGATTGCTGCACGAACGTCGTTGTCAACAGTGTTTTCTGCCAACGCCACAGCGATCGACAGGCTGAGGGCACTGTTGCCCGCCGCAATGGCAACCGCGACTGACGCGGCACCGGTGAACGTGTCAATGCGGGATGAGTCAATTGCAGTGACTGCGATGCTGCCAGCGCTTATGCCCGTGCCGTTGCCGTCGATTGAGCCCTCAACGAGCACCTTGATGGTGTTGATGGTTTCTGCACCAGCTCCGCTTAGGCCGATCGCGCTTTTGCCGATTGAAATGGCAGCAGATAATGCCGATACGGATGCATCAATGGTTTGGTCTGTTGTGGCGGCAACAGTCAAAGCACCTGCGGCAGAAACGCTGGTGTTTTCGAGATAAGCCCGGGCCTCCGCGGGTTTGTCGCTTGCTGAGCCAATGCTGTTTGTTGCTCGTGAGGCTCCCACCGAGGCGCTGCCAGCTGATTTGGTCGTCGCAATGGCCAGCGACGCAGACGCAGCGATGACGCGAGCACTGACTGAGGTCGTGCTCGTTGTCGTCACGCTTACTGCGTCGGCACTTGTAAGGGTGCTGTTTGTGGCGAAGGAATTCGTTTTGCCTTGAATAAGGTTTCTAGCCTCGGCGCCACCACCACTGAGCGCCAGTGCGCTGCCGCTGCTGGCGTACCCGGCTGCAACAGATGCTGCCACGCTTACTGCATCGATAGCGGCAGTATTGACTGCTGTTATGTCGATACTGCCGGTATTCGTGGTCAGAGTTGAGCCAGATGTGAAGGATTCCTGATCGATGTTGATCGTGTTGTAGGCGAGCGACACACCCACCGAGAGGGCGCCGCCTGTGCCCTTTCCGGTTGCTGCTCCAACGCCGATGCTGACTCCGT